>JALYSC010000546.1 GCA_030855005.1 Bacteroidota bacterium
GTGTAGGTCTGTCCATCAAGCGCAATGAACGGTGTGCCCGACGCAAGTGTTTCAACATTAATCTCATTGCCTGTAATTTTATCCGCATCAAAGGCATGTAGTGGCTGCCCCATTTCATGCAACACAAAGTTGGTGATATCCACCACATTGTTGATGCTCTTAATACCAATCGATTGCAGGCGTTTTTGAATCCAGTCAGGAGATGGGCCAATGGTAATTCCATTTAACAATATGCCTGAGTATCGTGGACATGCTTCTGCATTATTGACCACTACTTTTATTGAATCGTTTTGGGATCCTAAAGAAAGAGCTGGGATTACTGGCCATTCAACACTAATTTTCCTATCTCCCTGTACAGTTAAGTATGCGGCAAGATCCTCAGCAACTCCTAATACTGAAGTTGCATCAGATCTGTTCGGGGTAAGTCCGATTTCAAATATGGTATCAGACTCCAACTGGTAATATTCACTTGCTTTCATTCCTACCTGAATCGCATCGGGTAAAATGATTATACCGTCATGATTGTCACCCAAACCCAACTCATCTTCTGCACAAATCATCCCTTCGCTAAGAGCACCTCTGATTTTAGAAACATTTATTTTGAAAGGCTTACCTGATTTATCATACAAGGTTGTACCCGGTACAGCTACCCATACTTTTTGGCCGGCGGCGACATTAGGTGCGCCGCAAACTATAGAAGATGGTGTTTCATTTCCAATATCTACTGTAGTTAGTGAGAGACGATCTGCGTCCGGATGTTTCACGCATGTCAAAACGTGACCAGCAATTATTCCGGCCAATCCACCCATCACAGAATCACGTGATTCCATTTTCTCCACCTCCAATCCAATTGAAGTCAATGCTTCTGAAAGCTGATCTATTGTCAGATCAGTTTTTAGATAATCATTCAACCATAATAGCGATATCGTCATCTTTTCTTTTCTGATTAACTATAATATTTTCTCACTTTCTATCTCTCATTCCGCTACTCCAATGTGAACTGCCTGCAACACAGGAAAATTATTCCCATTTACAATCGTTACGAAAGCAATTAGGTCCATGTTGCTAACTACCCACACTGGGTCAATAGTGGTTGCAAATGTCTTTGAAAACGTTTGACCAATAGAGAAATTAGTTGTGAGTGTCTCCCCTGTTGCAGGTGTCAACATATCTCGTAACACATGACGATGTACATAATCCTGAACAATACCACCTGCTTCCTGGTCATCCTGAGCGTCTACAATTCCACTTTCGGTTAACATAATGGATAATTTTAGCTCACCTGAAATCGCCTCTTTTCCAATCCCATTCACAGTTAAAGTCAATTCTCGTGTTGCCTCGTTGTATTCTCTTTCTATGGCCAAATCCACAGCAGGAGGTGTCTGTATATATTGTGAGATTGCAGAGGACCAGGCATTAGCACCCAGTTGCATTTCTCCATTAAATAGTGTACGGTTCACCACACCTGAAGGATAACCTATAGGTGAACCCAGGTAATCAATTAACAATTCTCCTTCATCCGTGCGCAGATCATATTGACCCAGTGGAAATAATTGTGGATTTGCAAAAAAGCCTGCATGAATAGATACTGCAATCAGATTTTCGGGAAATAGTGTGAGCAGGTTTTCGATTTCACGACTTCCCTTTGGACAATTTGTGCAACCCTTTCCTGTGAATTCTTCTAACAGTACTACCCTATCTCCTTCAGGGACAAAAGGAACAATGACTCGCCTGTTTTCTTCACAGGAAATGAGTAGTGTGGATATAAATAAGATGAAGAGTGATTTTATATAGATCATCCTGATAGATGTGAAAGTGTTAATCATAAATTAAAAATTAGAAGTCAGATTGAATTTAAAACCACTGAAAGCTGGTTCAAGACGGCAAATTCCTCCTGAGCAAACAATACCTTCTACCTGTTTGACATATCGTAGCGCATACCGCGTAGGGCCTGAAGAATATACAACGCCTAAAGTTGGAAAATGAAGGTCTTTGAGTTCACCGTTACCAGCCTGATGTTTAGGAGAAATATTCCACATATCGGAAGCTTCAAATATCCAATGCGGGCTGATTGAAAATTCTTCAAGAGCATATATCCAGCTTCCGAAATCCTGATCTGTTGACATATACTGTAGTTCAGTCCGTAGCGATTTTTTCTGATCCAACTTGACCAAATAATCCAGATATGGTGTGATGGCCTGCACTTGCGGAACACCTGGTTTGCCTTCAAATAATTCCTGATCGTATTTCTGATATTGAACTCCTGTAATTAGTGTCCAT
>JALYSC010000547.1 GCA_030855005.1 Bacteroidota bacterium
GATCAACATTATGATTTGTTTTTTCCGCCCACACTGATGTTGTATCATTCACGCCAACATGCCCTATTGTATCCATATCTGCACCAGGCTGTGTTTGATTTCCTTTGTCAATATTCATTGTGACGAAGGGCCCACCTTTATTGATGATCATGGTGTCGGGTTCGATTAAAGTTAGACCAGCTTTCATTGTGACACTTTCACCGGGCGCGCCACCGACGCCAATTCCATTTGTTGGATAGATTGAAGCAAATTCAACAACAAATGTCACTCTATACGTTGTATTTGGTTGCAGGCCAGTGATCTGTCTTTTCATGTACATGAACAAATCATCACTTGGATTAATACCGCTGATGTACTGAGCGAGTTTTAATGTATCAAGTGGTGGCTGGAAATATTTATTCTCGAAAGTGAATTCATGCTGACCACTTTGAGCAACTGCAAAATCAGAAACGCCACCTTCAAAGTCCTGCTGATCTTCGGAAAAATCAAACGTATAAGTTTGTCCGGATGCGGACCAGGAAAGTATAAGGAAAGAGAGAATGAAGTGTAAAGAGTTCGTTTTCATATCCACGTGATTAAGGAGATTAAATAAGCAGATACAAGGTTTTCATGTTTATCTACCAGTTGATATATAAAACATGAATTTCTTAGCGTGGTTGATAAAACTAGTTTAAATCATTAGAAAAAATTTAACTTTAATGTTTAAACATCAGCGTGTTATATAATTTCTATCACCTTATATGATTGCAATAGAAAATTGAATAAGGAGGATAAAATTCTATAACACCACAATGCTCAGGTTTTCGCTGGCTGATGTTGGTAACAAAATCCATTTCCAATGCTGGTGAAGTGTTTACATCTATTTCCTTCTTTAGTTAAGCCTCTACATTGCGTCGTTAATGCCTTGCCCTGAGGAGTTTTTTGTGGAGTGATGAGGTTGCTTTCAGATACAGGTGGCTTATAGATTTTACATGGGCCCAATCTTAATTTGATTGCTTCCGTAATGGTGATTTTCTCAGAGACATTTTCGACCATTCTGCAGGTCGACAGATGATATTTCGATCCACTTGGGGTCTTATATACTGATTGACCAAATGAAACGCCTTGACAAAGAATAAAAATCAGGATCCAACTTAGTTTCATTTTCCAATTCTATTTATGATTTACCCAATGATCTCTGTCTCCTTGATGTGACCTATCGTTTGCTGTTAAATTATATGTAAACTCTCTCTTCATTGCAAGCCATAGATGGGTTCGCCGCTGCGCGTCGACTTGCCCCTTCATTTCAGGTGCCATAGTGCTCCCGTGCTCCCGTGCTCCCGTGCTCCTGTGCTCCTGTGCTCCTGTGCTCCTTTGCTCCTTTGATCCTTTGATCCTTTGATCCTTTGATCCTTTGATCCCTTTACCAGAATCTCACATAAATCGCCGCAATCAACACCACTATGATGAGGATCATTGCTAACATACCCGACGAAACTTTAAACATACTCTTGTCGTATTGAATTGCTTTTGGATTATTCTTACTGGCAGGATCGAGCAATGAAATGATCACCATCAAAAACACATTGATGAAAAAGACCCAGCCCATCGATACAAGGAATGGAATTTCGTAGTGACCATCAGGAGTTATATAAGCTGTATAAAGTAAAGTGTCATTTCCAAAAATCGATGGCAGATAATTATTCCAAAGAATGGAAAGAAGGAAACCACCTACAATACCCACAATTGCCGCAAGAGAAGTTGTTCGCTTCCAGAAAAAACCGAGAAGGAATACAGCGAAGATACCGGGGGAAATAAAGCCTGTGTATTTCTGAATAAATTCAAATCCACCTTTGCCTCCAATACCCAACCAGTCATTCCATGTAAACATAATCGCGATGATCATGGCAGCCAATACAGTGAGACGCCCAATCCAAACCATCTTTTTCTCAGTCGCCTCCCGATTTATGTATTTCTTGTACAGGTCAAGTGTAAAGATGGTCGAGATACTATTTGCCTTCCCGGCTAAGGAGGCCACAATCGCCGCCGTCAATGCCGCCATTGAAAGGCCCTTTAGACCAGTCGGAAGAAATCCAAGTATTGCAGAATACGCATTGTCTTCACGGAATTCTCCTCCAGTCATCATTTGTGATTGTAGTTCACCATTCTGATGTAAGACGAAAGCTGCAATACCAGGTAGCACGACGATAACCGGCATCAATACTTTCAGGAATGCTGCGAAGAGGATACCCGTACGAGCTGTTTTTAGATCTGCTCCCAGCGCCCGCTGGGTGATAT
>JALYSC010000140.1 GCA_030855005.1 Bacteroidota bacterium
CTTTCAGACCGGGTATGTCTGCTTCTGTTGATATCAATACAAATACCGAACGCAATGTCAAATCAATTCCCATTCAATCTGTAACGACACGCGAAGAGGATGGTAAAGAAATCGACCGCTCGGAGGATAAGAAAAACGGATCTGAAGAAGAAATAAATGAAGTTGTCTTTATCTATGATGCAGATACAGCGAAAATGGTGAAGGTCGAGACCGGTATCCAGGATAATGAATATATCCAGATCCTTAGCGGCCTCGAAGCTGATCAGGAAGTCATAATAGGGCCGTATTCCGTCATTTCGCGGAAACTCAAAAATGGGGTAGCCCTCGATCGTAAAAAAGAAGGAGAAGAAAAAGACAAGAAGGAGGAGAAAGCAAAAGAGGATTTTTAACGACTGCCATAAAGCAGGACCTTTCCCTTTCTTTTTGTCATTACATTACTTTTGTAAAAGAAATCAACTGCCCTGATAATTCGGTCTCTTCCTGTCAGATCCATCACGCGTGTTTCGCCACCTGCAGCAATGAAATCCCGCAGCACCAATTCCTGTTTACCACCATTAGCAAAGTGAACTACAACTCGATCAAACTGGATGCCTTCATTCTCGACCATTAGTTTAATAGCTGAAAAATCTCCCTTCAATCCTGTGACAAGGATTTCATCATGATCAGCATGTCCATGCACCTTTGAGGCGCCAAGGAATGCCCAGGCCTGAGCAGAAATTGATGCCTGATAAGCAAATATCAACAATAACGATGTGATGGTGGATACCAATAATTTTTTCATGGCTGTAAGTGGTTTAATAAAGTTTTGGATTGGACTATAGGAAACGCCATAAGTTTAATGATGATATTCCAAGATAAGAATCCATCCGCAAAAATAGTATTCCACCCAAAAAGGTAATTCTATTACAATCCAAAATTCAATGGAAGGGAAATAGTATACTTCACCGGCACACCATCCATTGTTGCAGGTCGATAAGGTGGAATTTTTTGAACCACCCTCATGATCTCAGCTTCTATTTCATCACTGATAGAAAGCGGGACACGGATATTTCGAACGGAGCCATCTGCTTCCACTTCATATTGAACCATAGCCTTTCCTTCCATACCAAGTTGTTTGGCCTTAGCCGGGTATCGTAATTCATTTGAAAGGAGAAGATTGAGGGTATTATCAGTGCAGGTGTATACATCGAGTACCTGATTGGATTCGCAATTCTTCAGATAAGGTTTGATTGTTACCGGCTGCTTGAATAATTCGGCGATCAGGGTATCATTTTTATAAAGGCCTTCATTTACCTTCTCGCCTGCTGCATCGTACAGAAAATATTTCCCGTGCTTCTTACCATCATGCCAGTAATACACTGATTCAACCATGCCATTACTATCGAGTTGTGTCCAAAGTCCTTCCTTGCGTTGATTCTGGTATTCACCACTGGATGATTTTCCTTTACCGGGTTCTGCTTCGAGCCATATTCCATGCTTACGGCCAAATTGATACGATCCCTGTTCGTGAATCGATCCATCATCCCAATAGCTTTTGTAAAAGCCATGCAACAAAGTCAATGCAGGGGTACTGTATGTTTTTTCTTCGATGAGCGTCTTCTTGTCAGGATGATAGACGCGTACCTTATATCCTCCCGGCAAAGTGGATACGACGTAGTAGTATCCATAACGGAGAGGCTTTTCGCCTTCCTCCATGATATAGTCAAATTTGTTCCGAAGCTCCTTGTTATCCTCAGTGTAATTTTTCTTATCTGCTAATGAAGCTTCAGTCGTGGTACAGGAAAATATTCCCATCAGGATAATCACATTTAGCAAAAGCCAAAAGTTAGTACTAAGTATATCAGATAGTTTGATGGGCTGCATAAGTATGGGTTGAATAATTTGTTATCAATATTCCAATTGCACCTTAAACACATCAGAGCGCCTGCGGTTGTAGAAAAGGACAATTGATATAGGATATTACAACTATTTGCCTGAAGTGGCAAGACAGATAGCCTTAGGCGTATTGGTAGCAGGATCAGGACTGGTAATTTGTAGGGCAGCGTATTGCATGACAGGATCCATACTATAGAGGCTGTCAAATCGTAATGGAGCAACAAGCTCACCGATCAACTTATCCGGTGCATCAGGATGCAATGACCACACCTGATATTTTTGGCCTTCGTTGAGTTCCGGTAAATCGATGACACGTAATTTGGTTTTGCCTGTGTAAACGGAACGAAATACCATTACTTCTGCATTCGGAGTCTTACCGCACCCTTTGAGCAGGATGCGTCTTGTACCCAATGCATGCAGAAAGTCGGCTTCTTCAAAAGCTTCTTTTGAAAACGAAGCCAGTTGAATGACCTTGGCTTTCTCCTGGGCCAATCGTTCTGTCTGGATAGAATAATCATGCACGAGCGAAATATGCTCGCGGCACAAAACACAAAATCCAATTGAAAAAAATGAGATAATGATCCCTGACCATAACATCATTCTTCTTTTAGTCAGAAAAGAACTTCGAAGAGCAGGTTGGGTAAGCTTTCGGTTGAAAGATGCGCAGACCTTGTTACGGGTGGTATTAATCATCTCTTGTACTTCAGGATAGAGAAGTGCCAGACGCTCAACTTCCTCACTTTCCCTTTCGGAAGTAAGACCTAGAACATATTGGTCGATAAAACCTCTTTCAATAATTTCCTTCTTTGTCACCGGATTATGATTAACTCCACTGGCAATATAAATGTGTAAACACTCCAATTGTTCAAAAATCAGGCCATCCTGTACAATTTTTCCATGTTAAAGCCTAATATTATTGGGCTTAAGACCGCTTTATGCTTTAAAACTGGCTGGAACAAACAGTTGGCTCATTAGTTGTATGAAAATAAGATGATGGTCCGGAAAAGTTGTAATTGTATAAGACTTTAACACATCCTATTTACCAGCACCTAGTTCACCAGGGCAGCCTTAGATGTCAAATTCAATCGTATCACCTGCCTTCAAAAAGGCATCATTCTTCTTCCCTGACCCACCTTTTTTAACCGGTTGTCCTTGTGCAGATTTTGCAACATTCCTGGGATTTGGGGGTGTCTTTGCAGGTGTCTTGGTTTTTGGCATTGGTGAATTAGTTACTGCAAATAAATCAGCCTGGACACCTGGCGTAGTGGGCACCGCTGGTCCGCCATTGTCACTATCATCACCTTCATCAGAATCTGGTGGAGCATCCGGTTGATGGATACTTATTAGTTTCTTATCGACTAGTTTGTTGCCAAGTGCTTTCCAGCCTTTGACTTCTATAAATTCAGCAGGTTGTAATTCCTCGGTCACTTTTTGGCGATTACTCAAGTAACCTATGATCACGACTGGATCTTCCTCTGTTGAAACCCAATTCAACTTGGACTCTTTATGTTCACTTATAAAACGGAAGCGTTGACCGGTAGAAATTGTTTCTATGAGAAATCGCTTAACCATGGTCCACTGCTTTTCTCCTTCATAATAGACTGCGGATAATGCAGCTTTAGGCTTGAATTTTCCGGAAAATAGCAGATCCTTAATGTCAATTTTACCCGATGGATCAAAGTCAATGATCTCGTACGATCCTTCTCCATAGATGGCAAGCAATTGATCTCCAGTGTCAAATGAACCAAGGTATTTTCCGCGCTCATCTTTGTTGATACGGCCGCTAACATCATCATACCAGTATTTCTGAGCACCGAGAGTACTCTTACCTACCTCAACCTGTGCAATCTTACGTATAGGATAACGGGTGACGGTATTTCCTCCGGCACCTCTTCCCTTAATAGCCATTTCTTCAAAATAAAAATCGAATACTTTATTTCGCGCGCTGGATCCGGGTGTCAATTGAATTTCCACACGTTCCGATTCACCATTAGGATGCACTGAAAAGTAGAGAACTTTGGAGTCCTTACCACCTTTCGTGAGATCGTATTCCTTGTCACGGGTGATGGAAGTAACGTTAAATCTTTTTGCAAAAGCTTTGCCCGAATCCCCATCCACATAGATCAGGTGGTATGTGGTACGCTCATCACCCCGTCTGAATACATCCACGTGAATAATGTTCTTACCCATAAAAACTTTCTCTGCAATCCGGCTCACGACAAACTTTCCATCCTTCCGAAAGGCAATGATGTCATCTATTTCACTGCAGTCGCTTACAAATTCATCCTTCTTAAGACCCCAGCCAATAAACCCTTCCTTACGGTCAACATAAAGCTTGGCATTATTGGCAATCACCTTTGTTGCCTGGATGGTATCGAAGGTCGTGATCTCAGTTTTTCGCTCACGTCCTTTGCTAAATTTATCAAGCAACCGCTGGAAATAATGGATAGCATATTCTGTCAAATGTGCCAGATCCTGGCGCACTTGTTTGAGTTCGGTTTCTATCGCGATGATCAGTTCATCCGCCTGAAATGAATTATATTTTGAAATACGCTTAATGCGGATCTCTGTGAGTCGCTGGATGTCTTCCTCCGTGATATCGCGATGCAGATGTACCCGTTTATCGCTCTTCGTTTTCGTGGAAGGTGTGGCAATATATTTGGCGAGGCCCTTATCAATGACGCTTATTACTTTTTCCCAGGTCTCTGCTTCTTCAATATCACGATAGATGCGCTTCTCAATAAATATCTTTTCAAGACTGGAGAAATGCCATTTTTCAAGTAGTTCTCCCAGACGGATTTCCAATTCCTGCCGCAACAAATCCTGCGTATGGAAAGTGCTTTCTTTTAGAATATCTTCTACCGCCAGGAATACAGGTTTATTATCCCGGATCACACAGCAATTAGGTGAGATGGAGACTTCGCATGAAGTGAATGCGTACAACGCATCGATAGTCTGATCCGGTGATACACCGGGTTGTAGTTCAATGACGATCTCCACCAAGGCGGCGGTATTATCGTTGAGCTTTTTGATTTTGATTTGGCCCTTTTCGCTCGCTTTGACGATTGATTCCATGAGTGCAAGCGTTGTGACACCATATGGAATCTCGCGTATCACCAGCGTGCTCTTATCAAGTTTTTCAATTCGTACTCTGACACGTACTCTTCCACCGCGCAGCCCGCTTTGATAATCAGTAACATCAATCAATCCACCCGTCTGAAAATCGGGATAAAGTTTAACTTTTTTTCCTTCCAGAATCTTAATGGACCCCTGGATGAGTTCTATGAAATTGTGCGGTAATAATTTGGTAGCAAGTCCTACTGCAATTCCTTCCACGCCTTGTGCGAGCACCAACGGAAATTTAACCGGGAGTGTGATAGGCTCATTACGTCGACCATCATACGATACCTGCCAGGGAGTAGTCTGAGGATTGATAGCTACATCGATGGCAAATTTTGTCAGACGTGCTTCGATGTATCGCGGTGCAGCAGCGTTGTCACCTGTGCGTACATCACCCCAGTTGCCCTGCGTATCCACCAGCAGATCCTTTTGTCCCAGGTTTACCAGTGCATCGCCTATCGCTGCATCTCCATGCGGATGAAACTGCATAGTAAAGCCTATGATATTGGCCACTTTATGAAAACGACCATCATTCAGCTCCCACATGCTATGCAGGAGTCGGCGCTGCACGGGCTTGAGTCCATCCTTGATATCAGGAACAGCCCGCTCAAGAATAACGTAAGATGCATAGTCGAGAAAATAATCCTTGTACATCCCTCCGAGATACACAACACCCTGATGCTCTGATGAAGACTGAGGTTGTTGGGGAGGTAGTTTCTTCTTGGCCATAGGCAAAGATAAACAGACGGGGAGAACGTCAGACTGTGAGATCGTGAGAGATGATGATCTATCATGAGTTGTCTGTCGTTAATTACAAGTCAGAGGTCAGTGTTCAATAGCCAATGGAAAATCGTGAGTCGTGAGTCGTGAGTAGAAAAAATAAAAACATAACCCTGCAATGCACTGCAAATTCCTGCAAAAAAAACCTGTAAAAAAGCCCCGCAAAATTCCCTTAGCTATTCTCAATCTTGGTCTTGAGTGCCTTCAGTGATTGAAGGTCTTTGCTCTCTTCATCCTTGTATTTGCGAATAGCTTCATCGAGGATATTGATGGCTTCCTGCTTGGCGCCGGACTTATGCATCAATTGAGCGTAAGTAGAGACATATTTGGGATCCTCATCCTTGGCGGCTCTCGAAGCGAGAGATAATGCCAGATCCTGGCACACCTTATTGTCAGCAGCGTATTTATTGAGGTCCAGCGCGATAAGGTAGAGACCTTCAGGATCATTCTTGACATACTTTTTGATATGTGCATAGATGAGAGCGTCAATGCCTTTGAGATCATGGATGGCAAGCGCATACTGAATTTCACTCCTGGACCTGAACATGTCCGCTTCAGCAGGAAGATGACGCTTCATCGCATCTGCGACGAGTGTGATAAGCTCAGGAGACTCAAATTCTATTGCACGTTTGAATGTGTTATTGGCAGCCTGACGCACTTTATCTGTAAAAGCTGTTTCGGAAGTGATTTTAATGATGGCAGCTTTGTGCTTTTCTAGGACATCAAAACATTGGCAATCTACCTGCGATGCAGCTTCAAGGATGAATTTCAGATTATCTTCTGTAGTCAGGTCTTTTTGCTCAGCGAGATAATCATTTGCAATTTTGGTGGAGGGTTTGCCGGCTTTGTTAAGAGCAGCTACATAATCATATACAAGTTTATAAGAACGGTCACCTGCCACGTAGGCGGTTTCAAATTTTTTGCTCTTGTCGTATTTGCCGTTGACTGTCTGGCCGAGGGTTAGAAAATCGGTTGGATTTTTAGCTCCGACACTTTTCTGAACTACTTCCTGCCCTGCATCGATGAAAAAAAGTGTTGGATAAGCATTGACTGGAAATTTTTTTCTGAATTCAAGACCCATTTCCTTTTCCATGTCAATCTTCATGTTGATGAAATTGGCATTGAAATACTCACCTACTTCGGGTGCGGTGAAAGTGTTGGCTGCCATGTTTTTACATGGGCCGCACCATGTGGTGAAGGCGTCCACAAAGATGATTTTGTCTTCTTGTTTGGCTTTGAGGATGGCGTCTTCCCAGGTGCCGTGAAAAAATTCAATGCCCTGAGCGGAAATGGCCGTCAGCGAAATGAAGGAAAAAAGAAAGGCAACGCTTAAATGTCTCATGGCTATGATTATGAAAGTATAAAATTAGGGAAAAACCCATGGGATGGTGGTGTCACTGCGTTAAAGGCATCTTAATAGATCCTTTTCGGCTTTGTCAACTTACATCTTCCTTTCAAAAACACAATCCTACTGAGAAATTTTAGCGTTGCCTTTGCAACAGTTTCAGCTTGTATGCTGAATCTTACCTTCTGCGAGCAGCTTTTTTAGCTCCACCTTTTCTGGCTGATGCCTTACGTGGTGCTGCCTTCTTTGCTGCCTTACGTGGTGCTGCTTTTCTTGCAGTTTTCTTAGCTGCTTTACGTGGTGCAGTTTTCTTAGCTGCTTTACGTGGTGCTGCTTTTCTC
>JALYSC010000548.1 GCA_030855005.1 Bacteroidota bacterium
GATCCGGTCATTAATAGGTTTGAGTTTCATATAATTGTTATGATTTATCAGGTTGAGTAAATGTTGTCATAGGTGATCAGCCATGCACTATCATAATATGTGCCACCAGGATGATCCCTGCCAAATTTTCCGAAATGAGAATTCCCTGCCAGTGGTATTGATAAAAGCGGCACTTCCTTGTCGGTATTGCTGACAATATGGCAAACAAAAATTCGGCTTTAGATCATGGTAAAATATTCCGGCGAGGATAGGTGTTCAGAAGGGACGATGTCTTACTTCGCAAAAAAGCTGGCAAAAATACAAAGGGCAAAAAGGGCAGCTGCCAGCCCCCAGGTAAGCTTCTCGATAAAATCGACTGACCTTGCGGCACCGAACATCTGATTGGCACTCTGACCACCAAATGTGCTGTCAATACCACCACCTTTAGGATTCTGGATAAGGATCACAGCCATCAGGAGTATACAGATTAGGGCAATAAGAATAGTGATAACTTTAAGCATAATACAAAAGGTAATTATTTAAGGGCCTCAATTTTGGCTGCAAAGAAACTACTTTTTTCGGGAAATCGGGCCATGAGGAGTTTATACATTTCAATGGCCTGCTCATGATATCCCTGTCCTGCCAATAAATCCGCGAAAGTCTCCGAGATTCCATCTTTAGTGGACGAATTGAGCTGGTCCAGCCCATAGTCATCATCATAAGGATGCACATATTCTGATCCCCTGAGATTCTTTAGCCAGGAAGTGAAAGGTGATAGGGTAGATTCAATTAATTGGGGATGACTGAATTCTTTATCAGCCGGAGTATCATCAGAAGAGATTGCAATCACTTTTCTCATCCTTTTACCTTCAGTAATAGAGGTGAACAATGCGTCCGCGCCTGAGTCAGGTTGATTTGGTATGGTGTCTTCAGGTATATCTGATGTCGTTTCGGAGGGTTCGTCACGGTCCACCAACTGAAGTGGAGTTATATCGTCACCTGTGAGGCTGTGTGACTTTTTATTCTTCTTTTTCTTGTCTTTATTCTTCGATCTCTTCCTGTCTTCCTTTTTAACTTTCTCAATTTCAACTTCAACTTGTTCCTTATCCGATGGAGGAGTGATTTCAGTTTCATCAGGCAGATTATGTGGAGGCAAGAGTGATTCCAGTAGTTTGCCTGGGTCAGGCATTCTAAGCGTTAGAGCATGAGCATTGGACTCAAAAGCAATGCCATTACCAATCTCAGGATTGATCGCTTCATACAGACGGGTCGAACCCTTGTCATCATGCTCATTGGTTGCCATTACCAGTTATTGAATGCCTGATTAAATACGTCTTCCAGGATCTGGTTGAAGATAACACCGATCAGTTCATCCTGTACGGAAAGCAGATCACCGCTCGCTGCAAAGTCTTCAAAATGAGAAAAGGTCTTGGTCCAGGTGTCCTTTGAATTCAGGTGATTGAGATATTCCACACTCACACTGATAGTCAGTCGGTTAAAGGCTGTTTGCTCGCCTGGTTGTGGAGCCACTGCTGTAACAGTATATCCCTGGATTGTTCCATTAAACTCAAGGTGAGGGTTTTCATCGCTGTATTTTAGTCTTGACTCCCGTGATATCTTATCTTTAAGTGATTCAGCGAAGGTTTGTGTAATGGTAACAGGCGCATTTGTTGCTGTCAGCTTGAAGTTTCCTACATAGAAAGTTTCAACATCTGTAGCAATACTGTAACCTTTCAAAGAATAGCAGCCGGAAATAATTAAACAACTCACTATTAATGTGATAGCAAGTATTGATGAAACTAATTTTGTAGGTAGGCTTATAATCATTCAGAAATCAGGTTGGCAGGATTAAATAATCAAAACGAAAATCATGCCTCTTTCATGCTACAGATCATACTGTTTAATCTTCCGGTAGAGGGTTCGTTCTGATATTCCCAGTTCGAGTGCTGCCTCACGCCGACGTCCGCCATGTCGTTTCAGTGATTTGCGGATAAGGTCTTTCTCCATATCCTCCAGGGCGAAACTCTCATCTGCAAGGTCGGCGGAATTGTATTTTTTATCATCCAATATGATCGAAGGTCTGTCAGGATTTGCTGTCTTGAGATACGGATCTTCCGGCAAAGGAGGCGGCCATGACCTGGAAGACATGATTTCAGGATCCCCATCGTTTGCAGGAAAAGTCCGAAAATTTGAAGTTTCCGGAACCCTTAAATCATTGCCGCGTATGAGTTCAAATACCAGGTGCTTGAGATCATGCAGATCCCCCTTCATGTCAAATAATAACTTGTAGAG
>JALYSC010000549.1 GCA_030855005.1 Bacteroidota bacterium
ATACAGTACAGGTGAGAGACTATCACGATGCTGATCATAATTCCACTTCATCAGTTGAGTCGCAATTTTATTTTCTACTGCAGATATACAATTGCCAGCCTGAAGATGTGATAACAGGACAGGGAGTAATTCTGCAGCCTGAAGGTTATAGTTGTTTTGTTGCAACGCCTTCATATCCTCTACGCTGACTTTCGGCATACTATCAAGGACACTATTGATCACCCTGCCCCGATAATCTTCAAATGTGCGTACACCCAATAGAGGATAGGGATAATCAGCAGCAGCAGGTGCCTGATTAGCAGAACTTACATACCCTATCGCAGGATTGATGATATGCGGTGCCTGAGCGAAAGGAATATATCCTTGCCAGTTATTGGCAGTATTACTTCCATTTAGAACAAAAGTGCCTTCCCCTGCAGGACGAACAGGCATGACACCTACAACTGTGATAGCAATATCTCCGGATACAGAAGCAAAGACTTTATTCTGTGCAGGATATTGAAAATCTTCTACTGCACTCCGATAATCAGCCAGCGTTTTTGCTTTGTTGATTTTTTTCAGATAGGATATGTCGTTTTCCTTGGCTCGCAGATGACCAATCCATTTCATCGCCATGTCCTTGTGATCACCGTCAGCAGTTACCGGGCCCCACGAAGTGTAGCGTACAGTATCTGATATTGCAGGCTGTCCCCGTACTTCGATCTCTTCCACATACAACTCGGCATCTACGGTTTTTCCATTCAGGAGATATTGATGTCTTGTAGAATCCTGCCAGTGAATCTCATACCAGTCAAGCACATCCTGACCGGAATTGGTGGTACCCCACGCAATATTTTCGTTGAATCCAATCACTATAAAAGGCAGGCCTGGAATAGAGACTCCATGCACATTCATTTCCGGTGTATGGATTTCCATTTCATACCAGATATTGGGAAGCGTCAGACTTAGGTGCGGATCATTTGCAAGCAATGGAAATCCATTTACTGTTCGTGCACCCGATACTGCCCAGTTATTACTGCCATTCATATCTTTTATTCGATCGTCCTCCACTTTTCCGGGTATCATAGGCAACTTTACCTGATTGGATGGCTGACTGTTTTGCGGAGCCGTAAAATCCCATTTCGTTCCGCTAGGTATAATTGGGCTTTCCAGTGGATTGTGATCCGGATATAAAAAAGCAAATTCTTCTGCAGATAACATTTTCCTTGCCCTTGTATACGGTACATCACTTTCAGACATGCAAAGCATTATAGCCATATTGGTGGCCATCAAAGCTGTGTGAGTTGATGACCATGTGACAGGCTCATGCGACAACAACTTGTATTCAATCGGCCATGAAGTGTAGGTAAGTGTTTTTATATAATCATTTACGCCGTTGACATATGCATCGATGATCTCCTTATTGCCTTCGTAGGATTCCCAATTCTTTGCTTTCGCAATGGCCGAGCGCTCAAAGCCTCGTTGACGTTGGTTTTGATCATAAGGAATGGTACGGGCACCAATGAGTTCAGAAAGTCTCCCGGCAGCACCTCTGGTAGAGATATCCATTGCAAACAATCGGTTGGATGCATGCAGATACCCTTGAGCATAGATTGCATCAGTTAGATTCTGTGCATAGATATGAGGGACATCTCTTTCGTCAAATAGTATTTTGATTTCTCCCTGTGTCGGACCTGTAATCGCTATATCTCTTTGTGAAGAATGAGTACTACGAGCTGCACCACTAAAAGGATTGATAAACCTGCCAAGGGAAGGAAGAAATTTATCGCCCACCGGGACATCCATACTGAGGAAGACCATCCATAATAGCAGTAAAATGGATGGTGGGAGTATTTTTTTCATGACTGAAAACAGAATCTTTGTAGCCAGCTTTCTATAATGGCTGAGTTTCTGTAGCTAAATAAAGTAAAAAATTTTGAAACAAATCCCGGCTTCACCAGAAATGGTGAGAGAGCGACCCAGGATTACGTATACATTGGCACCTGTTAAGAGGTCTTATTGGTGCGAGCATCGTTATTTCTCAAAAGGATGTTAATTTCTTTTGCGATGGCTAGCAAGCTATACTGAGCAAGTAATGCGTAGCAAATAGCAAGTAATGCGTAGCAAATATATTGTTTTCAATACCATTCATTTTAAATCTAAAAAACCCTATTATGAAAAAAAACTCCAAAAATTTTAAGTTCTTGTTGAATCTTTCATTATGTATGGAACCTCTTAAAACTTAATTTCGTTACTTCTGCCCCCATCCCCTAAAGGGGTGTATTTTTCCT
>JALYSC010000141.1:0-3610 GCA_030855005.1 Bacteroidota bacterium
ACATAGTACACAGCGGTGTACAACTTCTCAGGAAGAAGATCACCCGTGTCAATCTGGCTATGGATACCATCAGGCTGAACCGGTCCTTCAATTCCGGAACACGGATCGCTATTGGTAACCATGTTATTCAGCACCAGCATATCGATCGATTGTGGTCCTTTGTTTGAATTCAGCGATGCAAGTACCAAAGGTGGTGATGCATTTGCATCCGCCGGATCTTTGATCACAGCATTCAGTTCAATGTCGATGCCTCCATTTCCATGATAGGCGCCCCAGTTCCGCAGCATAGTATAAACATGCACGTACTTATAGTAAAGCAAAAGTTTTGGATCATCGTAGAACAATGGTTTGGCGTTCAGAATATTTCCATCGGCATTTGGATATGACGTTGAAAAATCGATGTAAGGCTTGAGTGTAGCGAGGCGATACTGATCGGCCTTATCCAATTCTGTGAGAGTTTCATACTCATGTCTGAATTGATGAAAATGTCCGACAGGGCCCGCAGTACGGAAACCAAATCCATGGTAACGTGTGTGTGGTCCGCCCGGGCTGGCAATATTACTGATGGTATCTTTAGTTTCAACCTGTACAAAATAATCGGTATAAGGACGCCACACAGGTGGAGTGATCTTTAGTATCCCATCCAACATTGCATTGTTCTCAGCCGTAACATCTGTTTGAGAAGGAATAGTTTGGTTGTATTCGTAGCTGCTCAGAGGCAATCTGCAAATCTCATATAACCATGAATGACAACTGTCAATGCAATAATTAACAGGATAACAGGATTTTCCTTTGAGTGTAAATGTTCCGTTGGATGTGTTTGCATCAATAAGGAAATGATAATTTGCCCCGTTTGTTGCATAGTCAGGATCCGGTACAAGGTTCTCTACTTTCGTAATGGCGGACATATCAAAGTCGGGTGTATACTCTACCAGTTCTAATGTTATGCCGCAAGAGAATCCCTGATTATCTATTATGGTCACTATAAGCTGCGTCAATGTTAAAAGTTCAACGATGTACGTAATGTCGCTATAGGTATAAGAAGGATCGTACAGAACAGTTTCTTCAAACACATTATCATAGATACTCGAATTCTCCGGGTATATCTTGAAGGTTGTTGTCAAGTGACCATTATCAACCAGTGTATCAATGAAGTTAAATAGTTGCTGTGCTTCTGCCGTAATTTCACTACCACAATCAAGAATACTCTCCTCGCATGGACCGTTGATGATCAGAATACGATCAACCGGGTTCTGCGCATCCTCATAGGTAATATCAGAGCCGGAGGTGATCAGTTCCCATTCATAAACAGGAAGGTTACTATTGGTCGTAGCAACTGGGAGACTTCGCCGATAATATTCTACAGTCATGAAAACGTTCACGTAAAATGATAAATCAACACTAGCGCACGGTTCCGGGAAAATTATTTCCAATGTATCTCCGGTGGGAATGGACAGTGCGTAATCAGATCCCCAATTCGTATTCAGAATAATTATTCCTTCGTCCGAAAGCATTTTCATGAGTAGTCCACGATAATGAACCGGCGCGGTTGCCGGAACTACATTGATCGATTGCAGCTCTTCTGATGGATTAAAATCCACGCAAATGTTTGGAAGTGGTTCTTCATCACAAAACAGTGTGTCAGCAAACACGCCTAATTCTTCAGGAGAAAGATTGCCTGTTCCTTGGGAGAGGAAGCTAAGTGGGCTCTGTGCAAGTACACGAAGCTTGTTGTATTTATTCGGCAGATCTTTTTGCCAGAAACCATATTTCAAAGCGTCCAGCTGTGTTTGCGTCAGTTGCTGGAACAATGGATCGTTGAGATCAACATAAGCTTCAAAAGGATTGTACTCCACCCAACCCGGATCAGGTTGCAAGGTGTAATCGTATGAAAATATTCTGATGTTCTTAACTACAAAAGTATGTTTCACCTGGTCTGATTTTCCACGCTGAGGCGGGATCAGTTCAATATAATTTGATGCACCAGAGGTAACACCACCAAAATTATTGACCGTGGGAACCGAAGTGTCGGGATAAACACCTTTGGTAAATTCGACATCAACATAACTATCCATCGGTACGATGTAGTCATCCCATGTTGAATCAGGGGCAGGAAGTGAGGAGCCGTCATGGTACAATACACCAAAAGTTTCATTGGTTACCATGCTCAACGCTTTTGCCGGTGGCTTAAGCTCAGGATTCAATCCGTCAATAACATCTTCCTGTTGTGCATTTAATGTTGCATCGAATGTCCATGTGAAATCTACATTTACACTGAGGCTTTTTAATGGCTTCGGTAAGTCAATGGCCACTTCAACTGAACCTGTAACAATGAACGGTTTTGGTGCTTCGGCTGCAAGTGAAGCCGAAATACTCAGACCCAGTTTGAATTTGAAAATCTTAATCTTCGCATATCCGCCCAATTGAATTGAACCTCCAATTTGTTTCGGTTTGAAGCTGATCCTGCCCGAGAGATCAATGTAAGCTCCGGCTTCAATTCCAACTGGACCAAAATTTTTACTGAATGCCCAGCTTGCTCCTGCTCCGGCTTTTATTCCACCCGATGAAAGCATCAAGTAGAAATACGCATTGAATAAATTCAAGATTCTAGCTTGCACACGTTTTTCAACAGGAAGATCACGGCCTACGTTTATATACCACGCAGAACTGTTTCCAAAGAAGAAGCCCATTTCGATCAGGCCATCAACTGTTGCAATTTTTCCTGACTCTTCGGGTAGTTTATAATTCACGCCGAATGCCGCTTCAACCGATTGTTTTGAAATCGCGATCATGGCGGAGAATGGAGGGTCGTCAATAGTATCTAATCCAATTCGTTCACGAAGGATAGCACCTTGTCCCTGCAATAACATGACCTCTGGCAATGAAAGCAGGAAGAATAATTTGCTGGAAAAAGATTTGCCCTGATCGGCACCTGTAGCTAGCGAAACACCTGCTCCCAATGAAAAACCAGGTTTCTTCGCAAATTTTTCAATCTGAATTCCCTCTCGGTTTTGCGGCGGAACTTTGGCTTTGTAATATTGATACCACGGCGAATCATTATTAATACCTTGTCCAAACAGCACATCTCTCGATGCCACATAACGCAAACCCAGCAATCCTCTGAAACCATAAATGGAAAGACCGGTTGATCCAAGCGGAATTGGTGTAGCAAGTTCGAGACTAGCATCAACGATAAATGCGGGCCAATTAGGTTGAAAACGAATTCCGGCACTGCCAGCAATATTTGCACGTGGCAATGAAAATGCAACAGCACCTGCATATTCGCTTCCGGCATCAGAATCTCCTATAGCAGGGTCAGGTTCTTTCATGGAAAGAAACCCACTTAGAATTACTGCAGCATCTTTAGGGCTTGCACTTCCCGGAATAATTAAGTCGATTGCGATTCCTTCAATTCGAATGAAAATATCGAGGTCGTTAGGATCATCAACAGAATAGTAAAGTTTAACACCATTAGCTCGTGCATCAACACCACCCGGAGAAATGTTGATCCCTCCATCAAATCCGACGTATTTGTATTTACGTATTCCTCTTTCGTACGACCCCATTGAAAGGGCAGTAACGGAAAGTTTCACCGGACCGACCTTAAGAG
>JALYSC010000141.1:3620-7450 GCA_030855005.1 Bacteroidota bacterium
GCATTAGGAAGAATAAGATTTCCACCTTCAAATTCGATTGTGCCGTCATCCCAGATGATTAGTTTTTTTACTTCGACGCCTTTCGGAAGAACATCACCCAGCACTGGAATGTCAGCGATGAAATCAATTTTTCCGGTGACACCCAAATAAAAGCGACCATTTTTTCGTCCTACAAATGCACTAAAAACAGTAATCTGAAACACCTCAGCAACTTCCCATTTTGGAGGTGTTATTAAACCACTAGCTGTAACGCTGAAATCGCCATCAGTACCTATATGAATATTAATATCGAGAATAGCATCTCCAGCACCCACATTCGTGAACCCAGGGATAATGAGTGTTCCACGAATATCTGAGCTTATAATTGCGTTTTGCTGAAAAACAAGTTGAAATGTATTTAGTGACCATTTAATGTTTTGGCCAAATTTGCCTTTTAAAAGAGGAGTGGGATTATTTTGAGTTAGTGCCCTTAGCCCTATTGTTCCAGACAAACCGCCTGTTCCCACAAGCAAATTATTTACAAATAATTCTCCAGTTGAGGGGGGAGAATTTGGGTCGTTGTGTCCCCAGTTTAGTGGGAAGCCAATAGTACCACTTCCAATATAAAGTCCGATAAAATCCCGTGGGCGTCCATCAGCATCTGCTTCCGGAATATTTGTGACCCAGCTTAAATCCAATTTCGCATTGGCAAATCCTATCGTGAAACCAGTATTGCCAATCTGCGCTTTTGGATACGCACTTGGAAAACTAATAGACAAATCATTGTTAAAACCAATCTGCCCTTTGCTGTCAAAGACAAACACTGATTCTGCGATCGACAAAACAAGTTTGATGTTTTCATCTGTTTCAATTTGACCATTCGGCAGTATGGGAATTAGATATTTCCTCGGAAATTCAATTCCAGCACTTAATGTGATTTTCGAATAAACATGAGGAATAAGTAAATCTTTTATCCGAGTCGTTGGGTCAATAGATGTTTTAAATACAAGAAGCTTTTTAAAATTTTCAAATGTGTTTTGGATTGTAGTTAAATCCAATACATAATCTGAAAAAATAATTGCTTTAAGTGGGACTGTTGAGTTTAGCTTAATATAATCGACTATTTCTGTGATCGCCACATTTGTGTCAGAGTTTACTGGTGTCGGAATATTAAGATTGTAATTGGTATTAGTGTTCAGCGCGAATGTATTTAATCTATCAGGTGGAGCAATGAATGTTGCTACTGTTTGAAGTAAGAGACTCTCATCTGAGATATTAAATATTTCTAATGCCTTTGTATAAAAGTCTTCCGCTTCGAAGCTGAATTGATCTAACTTAAACTGCTTAATGAATTGTCTGATTGGCCATCGAGCATTAACTACAACTGGGATTTCTGTAACATACGGTGTTGGATCAGTTGAGCTGGGTGGATTAAAAAGCAAAGCTATTTCAGTCCCCGGGATCTCAAGTTCTAGACGTTTGTAAATAATAAGAACTAGTTGATAATAAATTGAACTAGAGTGATGGTCTACGACAACCTGAAAATCCCGATAATAGATACGATCAAGTAATTGAGAAAAACCATTTCTAATGAAATTAAGCTGTTCAGGTAATTGTTCGAGTGTAACAATACTCGACAATTTTGGATAGAATTTTTCCGTAGACATGAAAGTGGAGTCAAAAGGGGTTTAACTAAAAATGGTTATTTGAATGGCTGAATTAAATAGATAGTAATATGAAAAGAAACATAATACCTAAGATTACACCTCCTAATCCGAATATTATGTAATAGAGCACCGAAAGGAAAATATTTCTAAATGCTCTCGTGCCTCCCTCATAGTTTATGGATTGAGAAAATTCGACCCTTGTTCAATCAGAAGTCGGCTTTTTAAATCATTGAAAAAGGTATTCTTACAGTAAGAAAAATCGTTTAGATAATTAGGATTATTGTTTATGACGTCAAGATTTATAGGAAACAAGTCCGTCGTTGTACTTGTTGATACTGAATTATATACAGTACGAACGAATCCATTGATTTTATTCCACCAGAATACAGCAAATTTATGGGAACGAATATCGAAATTATTGGGATTGCTAGTCGGACCATCGGGATGCCAATCATACCTTGTATTAAAATTCAAACTAATGAAACCGTTTTCCAAACAAAAAATCTTCAACCGGTGTTGGTAGGTAAAGTCACCGACATTTGTATCGTATCCAATCTGTGCTATTTCTGCCCTAGGTGCGATGTTATAATATGCTCGCAATACATCTGAAAAAGTAAATGGAACAATATGCGCATTGGCAGAATTAGAAACCGCGAGAAACGCCCTTCTGAGCCCAAAAGCTTCTATGTCTCCAAGTAAATCCGGCAAAGTAGCAGATATTTCATAATAGCGTTGTAAATCTGCATTATCAGGATAGTGTATTGCATCAGTGCAAGGTTTTCCTTTCACTCTATGATAGTATACCTCAGCCACGGGCGTGATAATATCTGCAATAAGCCCCGCAAGATCTGTACTGATACCAATACCAAAGCCAGTTGGGTTAGCATAGAATAACGCGGTGACGTTATTATAATTTAGTGCATCTAATCCAAACAGTGCGTGACCAAAATCGATTACCTCATTGTCAGGTGTTGTGAGATATGGTCCGGGGTTATCCCTACGTATTCCTTCGTCTGCACCAGCAGTCAAATGTAAATAAGCAGTACCATTAAAGTTTTTCAAATCATCGAGGTCCACTATACTTGCAAAGCCATCGTTGCCTGCAATTACCAAATTGAAACCATAACCATTAAGAGAAAAACGTGGAGGCCCATAACTATGTACTCGTATCCTTGTAATAATGTTCAGGACTGAATCGTTTGGTATGTTCACCTCCATATAATAGAATTCCGCAGCTTCTACACTTGATATAAGCGTCGCTACATTATAATAAGCATTAGGGTCTGTCGCATTCTCATCAAAATCTATATTGACGAAAGCGTTTTTTGTATTGACCATTAAATTATCTCCACTATAAGCCAATAATGTACCACCTATTGGTTGTATGGTAGTATAGATCCCACTTGAATCTAATCCTCCAACACCAATGGAAAACGTCCTATAGAACTTGTCAGAGTCATCTTGTTGCTGAGAACCAAAATAAGAAATGTTTAAGTAGATGTCATGCAGGTTATGATCAAGAGCTGCTGCTGTTGATAAAAGATTTACATATTCAGTAAGTGCTAAGCCGACTGTCGTGAATTTCTGATGCAAAAATTTTTGTTGGGTGGACGAAAGAAGAGCATTTAATTGTATTACATCTGTTTGTATATTTAACTCATCTTTTGCCCACACGAGATTTTTGGGCTTCATATTTGGACTATTATAGTCCGAAAGCGAAGCTGAGTTATTTGAACTTCCAGTACTCATTACGAATCGATCCAAATCATCAATTTCGTTATTGGTTCTTAAGGTATGATATTCTGTTACCACGGCTGTAAATAATACACCTTCAGGACTAATTGCCATGCCGATTTTTGCCATGAAGCCAAGCCCCAATTCATCTATTGCATTAACGTATTTCTTTTTAAAACCAGAGACCCATTGAAATACGTTACTTATTCTCAGGAAAGGTGGAATATCTATTGGTCCGAAAAGATTGTCCAAATAGCTGGAATTGGAAATAGCAGTTGGGGGCAGCCCGGTTGTTGGTTGCACTTTCCTGATATTATAAAGTTTAATTATCCATGTCGGAGTTACAATTTGTTGACTTGTATCCACTGAATTAGGTACGGCTAATTCATAAGCCAAGCTAAATTCGGCAGAGCCGGTTTGAAGTTTATCTATGAAGGTTGCAAAGTCCTT
>JALYSC010000142.1:0-4773 GCA_030855005.1 Bacteroidota bacterium
CTCCATGGCAGCATGTCTAGAATTTTACAAACCTCAGATGGACAGATCGAAGAACCACACTCAATTTCAGCCGGCTTAGACTATCCCGGAATTGGTCCATTGCATGCACACCTCTTTGCTTCCGGACGCGGAACATATGTGAATATCACGGATGCCGAAGCAGTTCAGGCTGGGCTGAGATTAACCCGCACTGAAGGTATTCTGCCAGCCCTTGAATCAGCCCATGCACTGGCCGCACTAGACAAACTTACATTTTCATCCACCGACGTTGTGATCGTAAACTTATCGGGCAGAGGTGATAAAGATTTACAAACCTATCTGCAATACATCTAAAATGAATAAAACAGGGAAGACCTTAACCACACAAAAAAATACGATTTCCATTTATATCACAGCTGACTTTCCTTCCAAAGGTTCGTTACCAGAAATACTTGAAGCATTACAGGCATCAGGTGTTGGCATGGTGGAAATTGGCATTCCATTTTCAGATCCACTGGCAGATGGGCCGGTTATTCAACAGAGCAGCACAAAAGCACTCAACAACGGATTTACTATTTCAGGATTATTTGATGAATTATCGAATGTACGTTCACGGATTTCAATGCCCCTTACCTTAATGGGGTATTTTAATACCCTCCTCGCATTTGGCATTGACACATTTCTTTCAAAGTGTCAGGATCTGGACATAGATACAGTGATCATCCCTGATCTGACACCGGAAATATATCAGCAATCGTATGTACCTGTGTTTACGGAATATAATGTCTCTCCTGTGTTCTTCATCACCCCTTTGACGGATAAAGCCCGGATCCAAATCATTTCAGGTTTATCTCATGCATTTGTCTATGCCATTTCCGGTAACAGTATTACAGGATCTACATCTGCATTTTCAGATGCGCAGATGAGCTATTTTCAAAAATTAAAAGGCATTTCATTTCCTGTTCCGCTGCTGATAGGTTTTGGGATCTCAGATAATACTTCCTACAGACAAGCTTGTGAAAATGCTGACGGTGTCATTATCGGATCTGCATATATCAAGGCGATCGAACACGCGGAAAATTTAACTGCCACCACCCACCATTTTATTCAATCCATACAACAACCCATCTTATGATCCTTCAACTAAAAAAGAATCCGGATGAGCAACTAACGCTCAATATCGAAAAATATCTGACTGCCACAGGGTACTCCGTATCACATGTCAACACCCAGGAAAACAATTATCTCATTGTATTAGGCAAAGTCAAACATGACATCCGGAAAATCGGATCCCTTCCCGGAGTTGCTGATATCCATTTTGTAGATGATGCGTATCAGCTTGTATCACGTATGTGGAAGACACAACACACCATACTTGATCTCGGTGACAACGTGACAATTGGTGGTAATGATTTTTGTGTGATGAGCGGACCGTGCTCGATTGAGTCAGAAGAACAAGTTATTAATATCGCGGACACACTTGTTACATTGGGTATCAGGATCATGCGCGGAGGTGTCTTCAAACCAAGAACCTCACCATATGCGTATCGCGGTGGAGGAATCGACGCACTCAAGATGTTTCATCAGGTATGCCAGGAACGTCAACTGAAAATTATCAGCGAGGTCATGGATGCTTCTCAGATCGATGACATGCTTCCTTATGTAGATATCCTGCAAGTGGGCACGAGAAACGCACAAAATTTCAATTTACTAGACGCCTTAGGTAAATGTGATAAACCTGTCATGCTGAAACGCGGTATGTCCGGCACGATTGAAGAACTACTCCAGGCCGCTGAATATGTATTCTCCAGTGGCAATGAAAAGATCATTCTCTGCGAACGAGGTATTCGCACATTTGAGAACGCATATCGCAATACACTTGATCTCAATGCAGTGGCAGTATTGAAAGATAAATCACATCTGCCGGTGATAGCTGATCCATCGCATGGCATCGGTATCCGAAAATATGTCGGACAAATGGCGTTGGCTTCAATGCTCGCAGGTGCTGATGGCTTTATCGTTGAAACGCATCCCATTCCTGAAAAAGCAATTTCCGACGGCCAGCAAACTTTAAATTTTGACGAACTAAGCCAGTTGATGAAAAAAGTAGAGATCGTGAAAACACTAAAAGATCGTATGGCAACCTAAAATCCAAAGATGGATTGAAAATCAGTTGCTATACCAAACCGAATAGCGAAATCCTTGTATTGATAATCCTGCCATGAGGTCACAAATTCAACTTTCAGAATACGGAGCACGTAATTAATTGCATATCCTATCTCTGCATATTGCTGTGATTCAGGAGTTAGCAATACATTGAACAATACATTCTCCCTGATCCCTTGTTTGCGGAAAAATTCAAATTGCGTCAAACCAAAACGACGGAACTGATAATTAAATAACCCATAAGCATATTCATTATTAGTACTGATTGAATAATAATCCAGCATCCGGAATGAACTCACAGGATTGAGCGGAGCTGCTACCAATCGATTGCCTGGAAAGTGAAAATAATCAGCAAAGTATTTGGGCTTACTGTCACCTATAAATTTACCTGCAGCCAGATTTATGCTCATAAAGCTACCAGCTCCTACTGTAAACTTATATGCCAAGTTAGCTGCAATCAGATCGAATGGATCATTTCCATCTCCCCATCCTTTTCGATAACGAAGATTCAGTAAAGGCGACCTTGAATAATCCTTCCGCTTCGTTCCCTGATTTATTTTGTAATTCCATATCGGTTTAATCCAAACCGAAACATCTGTAATTAATGATGTATGATTGTCCAATACTTCCGGACCTCCTTCTATATGCACAGGATCGTTAGAAGAATACAATAATTTTTTGCTATCGATAAACACTAACTCTGTTTGATTCGCCAATTTTATTCTTTCAGCATACTCGCCACTGAGATTTAAACCAAAAGATTTAGTTATATCCTGTTCGTACTCAACCTTATAAAAAGTTTGTTCGTATTCTTTTAGATAATTTCTGTTGGATAATAGCGTGTAAATTGAATTGATCCATGGAGACATAGGGAAATCATAACTAAATTGTTTAGGCATTTTCCCGCCACTGAATCTCAAATCCCATCCTTTACCAAATAACCGGAGATTACCTTCATAATTAAAAGACTCACGTGAAATATTATATCTGAGGGCTGGCCCAGCTTCCCAATTGACACCTTTGTTCACATTATTGCCCAGAACAACTTCATATCCTCCATGAAATCCATCAACTGTATTAAAATTGAGCGATTGTAATGGTGCTTTTAATTGTAAAAAGAGCTGATCATTCAATTTATACCGGCCTCCGGTGATAAGATGAGAGAGGTTAAATTTGGAACGACGCTTAACATTTGCCGCGAATCCTTCATCACTCATTCTCAGACTGATTGAATCTTGTTCACCTTTATCGTCATCCTCTTTTCCCGGTTCCGGGGGTATCAATGCTATACTATCCTGACGCACATAGCCCTTTACTTCGTGCTCAGTCAGTGGCATCGGACGCACTTCATTCCAATATGCAGTATCCCGTTTGTAAGCAGTGCTATCTACTACCTGCTTGCTGGTCTGCGTAGTGGAGATAGTATCTACTTCCGGTAAAGACTCAATTTCCTGCCTTTCATAGTCACGCATCATCTTGCGAAGTTGCTTCTCACTGAGTTCTTCACCGGGATCCATGCCGGCTAATCCTGTTTCAAAAGACTTGTTTTGAAATTTATCTTCTGCAGCACGCGCTTCATCTGTTTCAACTTTTGCATCCAGTACTATGACAGGTACTTCAAGATCTGGATTCAACTGAATTTTATAATTACTTAGACGTGCGAAATACCGGTATTCAAATTCAAAACCAAACACTGAACCATTCACATCATATATTTCATGAACGGGAAGCCATACATCAGGAAGCACAGCAGAAAACTGTTGTTGCATTTCGAATTTTATACCCCATATATACGTAGTGAGATCAAGGCTATGGATGCTCCAGACATTGTCAACTATATAAATGATTCCTTCAAAAACCTGATCACCCTTTCCGCGGGGAATTACTTTTATTTTATTGATTACATAATCTCCTTCATCAATATAACCCAGATATTCGTATCTATAATGATTGAAAGCATCAGGTGCCAATGGAGAAATACTATTCATCACTTTAGGTTCATAAAAAGAACTATAGATGAATCCCATTGGGCTGGTATTATTATCATCACCTATTGTTCTGATGGACACCACGGTATCGAGATATTGATCAGGTCTGATATAATGAAGCTTACTTACTGATTCCTGAGTGAATGCAACAGTCGAATCAATCCCTTCTTCTTTCAGTGCCTTTGTAATTTTTTTCTTAAAGAGTCCTGGCACTTTAAGTATCCTCCCGCTACCCTTTAAGTAGACCATTGCATTGTATTCATCTACCTGCAGAGCATGATATTTTGCTTTGGCTATTGCACGTCGCATGATTGTATAGGCCGGATCTTCTCCTTTACCCGAGACAATGGCTTCAGGTAATGCTACGCTTTCCAGTTGCAATACCGGATTATACACCACATATTGCTGACCCACATTAATGGTAGTATCCAGCGTAGCATAACCTAAATACTGAATCTTCAATCTGTGTCTTCCGGGAGACATATTGACTATATACTCACCATTGATGTTGGTTGCGATTCCCTGATCTGTTCCCACAAATGATATGCTGGCGAATGGAAGTGTTTCACCGGAAGCATCCCGAACAATACCCTTAATTCCCTGAGCCTCAAGCGAAGAGAAAGAAAAAAAGAAAGCCAAT
>JALYSC010000142.1:4783-7428 GCA_030855005.1 Bacteroidota bacterium
AATGAACGAATAGTTAGTTTCTGGTTCATACTTTAAAGATATCAACCTAGACTACTTAGGGGAAGTCTTTGTTACAGAGTAAAAAAATTTTAAGAAATCACATAGGATCACATGGCAAATACCCAGGATTACGCAATCAGATTAATGGTTCCTCGCCATTTTATACCGCTTTGCAACTTCCGTCCAGTTTACCACATTCCAGAAAGCCGAGATGTAGTCCGGTCTTCGATTTTGATAATTCAGATAGTAAGCATGCTCCCACACATCCAGTCCCAAGATTGGAACACCACGAACAGGACTCACATCCATGACAGGATTGTCCTGATTTGGTGTGCTGGTCACTGCCAGTGCACCAGAAGGATCCACTATTAACCACGCCCATCCGGAACCGAATTGAGTTGCCCCTGCTTTTGAAAACGCTTCTTTAAGTTCAGCAAATCCTCCGAAGCGCTGATCAATATCTGTTGCAAGATCTCCGGATGGTTCACCGCCGGCATTTGCACTCATAATCTCCCAAAACAGGTTGTGATTATAATATCCACCACCATTATTTCTCACAGCAGGGCTATGTTTGGAGATATGACCCAGTATTTCCTCAATTGACTTTCCTTCAAGATTAGTGCCTTCGATCGCCGCATTCAGATTGTTGGTATACGCCGCATGATGCTTACCATGGTGAATCTCCATCGTGCGGGCATCTATATAAGGTTCCAGAGCATTGAAATCGTAAGGAAGCGGGGATAACGTAAAGGCCATGATCTTTTTTTTATTGTTGTGAAGATAGGAGGAAGTCAACTATAAGCACTTGATTCAACCCCCAATTTAGTATAATGTTCAACCAAATGAAGTGCGAAGGTATTTTCGGTAAGGTATTACCTTTAAGGTTTCGATCAGATCTTGACCCTGGTCATTTTTTTTTATTCAAATAATCAATGGATTCTTTTGAATTCTGCAAATCCTACAACCATATGAAAATTAAAATCCAATCCATTCCCTTCATTGCTTTCTCGATGTTGATGCTGGGTCTATTGACAAGTTGTGGTGACCTTAATCAAAATCTGTATCTGAAGAGTGATGGCTCAGGCACACTTGAGACGACCTTCGATGTTGGGGAATTGATGAGTATGGCTAAAGGATTTGGCGGTATGGCAATGGATATGGACAGCGTAACCGATGATAATATTGTCGACACTTTTCAAACTACACCTGCTGCTCCAAAAGATGCCATGACATTATTTATGGAAAAGATTACGGATCCTGCTCATGACCAGGATGTCGATACACTTATTTCTTTTGCAGACATTATGCCTGATAGTATTCGTCAAAAAGATACCCGTCCTGATCTGACCAGAAAAATGGCTATTCGCCTGATATCACCAGCCAATAGTGGAAACCTTACTATTGGAATGGTCATGAATTTTGTCAATACTACCGAACTCCGGGAGATGGTCTCCTACATGAAAAATATTGATCAGCAGCCGGAACTCATGCCTGGATCACCTATGGGGATCGAGACAGACAACTTTCTTGTTTTCGATGCGGATATGAAAGCCGGATGGATTCGGGTTGACACGATCCTTTACACAGATCTTGCGGCGCAAATGGATATGGGTATGGGTATGGGTATGTCGGGAGACAGCACCATGAGTAGTGAAGATATGGGTATGATGGAAATGATGTTCGGTAACAGCAAACTCAAGACAGTAATTCATGTCCCTGGTGAAGTGATGTCATGCACGAATAGTATGGCGATTCTGACGAAAGATAATAAGGTGATTGTGGAACAACCTTTTATGGACGTCATTAAGAATGGGAAATTCAATGGATTTACTATCCACTTCAAGCCTTAAAAATAAAGTCGTGCTTTTGCTTCTGACTCAAGCATCTTTTTTCCAAAGAAGATATAGTCCATTGAGTATTTGCCGGGACCAGTAACAAACAGGACGACATAGGGTACCAGGAATAATAAACCGTGCTCCTTGTCACTCATTGGATCACTACCATGAACCATCAATACCACCACGACCATGCTAATAATCAGAGGGACCAGGATCGCCCGTGTACCAATACCGAGGATCAAAAGGATGGAACAAAAAAATTCTGCCAGAATGATCAGTAGAAGAGAGAACTCAGGGCCCATCCCTAAAAAATTGTAAAAATCGACTGGGTTGTCATGCAGTCGCTGCATTTTACTCCAGCCATGGGGTATCATAAGGAGGCTTGTTCCCACACGCAAGATCAGCAGGCCTATATCTACCCTCTTGTTATAAGCAGTGACAAGAAAGAATCGGGATATCCTTGACATGCATTCCTTAACGTTTAAGCATAGGTGCATGTTGATTCAATGGCATAAAATTTGACATATTAAAGAAATATTTAATATGTTTGTGTCAATTAGCATCCCATGATAATATTCATTTTTCTATTGCTGATACTCTTATGTATCGGAGGGGAATACGTTTCGAAGGCCTGAAGACCTCATAAGGGCATCAGCAGGTCTCGTAACTGATCAAAATGTGAAATGGTATAATCCGGATCACGGGTGAGGGAACATGTCTCGCCTTCAGGATTATACCAACAGGTCTGATAGCCAAAGGACATGGCACCTTCTATATCTGCGGTAAGGCTATCACCTACCACCAGGA
>JALYSC010000550.1:0-1828 GCA_030855005.1 Bacteroidota bacterium
GTGGTAAGCATTTCTTACAACACTGAAATTGAACATAATCCTTCAGACATCGACGCCCTCTTCAGCAACCAGGAACGCATCCATGTCAAAGGTCTCAAAAGCGGATTAGGATATGTTATCGATGTCACGGATGGACAGATCATGTTCATCGAATTCATGACGTATGATGAAAAGTGGAATGGAAAATTCGAAGACTATAAGATTATACCAAGGACAGAATAAAAATGCCCATATTTCGCAGATTAGACGAATCACAACCAATCAATGTAAATTCGGGTGTAGGAAAAGTAAAATTTAATCGGTGTCAATCACTTTCAATCAGTGTCAAATATTTCTTTTGAAATAGTCAGGGGTAAGTAATTCTCGAAGTTTACACTCTGGCCAAGTAACTCTTCATCACAATGTGAAGTCTGGGAAGGGGCGAGAACTCCACATTCCCCATGCTAAAGCATGGGGTTAATCGAAGTATAGTCCTATCAAGTAGCTCCTCATTGCGGTGTGCGGAGTGGGGGAGGTGCGTGCCATCCAGATTCCCCATGCTAAAGCTTGGGGTTATTCAATGAGTAGAAGATTGACAAATCAAATTTTCCACTCTCTCCCGAATGGGCTGACGGATTATCAGTAGCTTGATCATAAATTCAAGATGATTGCGTAAGCCCATTCTGCTTTTATTGATTGTATCCCTCGTGACCCTGGTGCACGCTCAGGAGCGCATTGGAGATTTTATGGCCTATGGCTACCATAACGGTCTTCCTCCATCCCTGTATTATAGTGTCTGTCAAAGTAGTGATGGATACCTCTGGATGGGAAGCAGTTCAGGTTTGGTGCGATTCGATGGTAAACGATATCAAACTTTTTTCTCTGATTTTAAGAATGAAAATTCCCTTTCGGATAATATCATTGTCGATATCGTAGAGGATAAGGAACAGAACCTCTGGCTAGCTGGATTGTATCAGGGTTTATCAAAATATAATTTGCGTACGGGTGAGATACGACGTTATTCACGATTATCTTCAGATGACACCCCAGGATACGGAATCAATAAATTGTTTCTTGATGAAGTTGGTGATCTATGGATTGGTACCTCAGGCAGAGGATTAGCCCATTACCTACCACAGCAGGATACATTCGAATTTTTTATTCCCAATCTGCAATTACCTTTTGATGGTTCCAATCGGAATGCAAATAATGTTACCGGCATTACAGCTGATCCTACTGAACCACATATCTTTTGGCTATCAAGTTTCGATGGACTATATTCTTTTGATAGAAGGACTAAAAAGTTTCTTTATTATCCCTGCTGCCTTCCAGGCGATATATTACCACCACCACAACAATTTATCTGCATTGAAATCGATGCAGATGGAATAATATGGCTGGGCTCGTGGATTGAAGGTTTATTTAGGTATGATAAGAGCACTGGTAAATTTAGCAGGTATACATATCGTAATGCTGAAACACCTAATACCACTAAATACCAGGTACTTGATATTGCAAGCATCAATGACACCACGCTTTATCTCGCATCACGCAACCTGGGTCTGTTAGGATTTAATAAAACCAACAATAGCATTTATCCTTTACTTACCAATGAGCAATTGCCGGATGGATCTTCCGGTATAGATATTCAGGAGATCAGCCAAACACGTGATGCGGGAATTTTTGTCGGCGGAAATTATTATATCTATCAGCAACACAATGCATTCAATCGATTCAGTAATGCTTTGTATGCGGACAATGCGACCTGGACAGGTATGCAGAGTATTGTGTATGATTCCATTCGATCAGGTTACTGGATGGCGAGTCATTCACAAAACAAGATTGTCTT
>JALYSC010000550.1:1838-2264 GCA_030855005.1 Bacteroidota bacterium
TATCAAAATGCCAACGAAACCGATATTTATTTTTTCGATATAGCACTTGATGGATACCAACGCGTGTGGACTACAAGTTTAAATGCAGGATTGCGCCTGATCAAACCGGAGGGCCAATTAATCATAAAAGCAACTGAAGTCGTACCTGGACTGGATACAATCGCTCATCACATCGTTGCAGTACAAACAGACGAGCATGGAAATGTATGGTTCCTCTGCCAAAACGCTATGTATTTTCTAAATGTCACTACTAGCCGTATTGATCAGGTTAACCTCCCCGAATCTTTGGCAATTAAACCAAGATCACTTGCAATCCTTATTGGAAAAAAAAATGATGTCTGGGTCGCATCCAATCACGGATTATATCACTACGACATTCTTAACGATACTATCTACCATGTCTCTTATAAAAATATACTATCTAAC
>JALYSC010000551.1 GCA_030855005.1 Bacteroidota bacterium
GAAGCAATTCTTTTTGCGCAAAATCCCTTGCAGCCTGACGAACCGCAGCTTGCTCATCTGTAAGTTGAAAATCCATAGGGTAAAAGTAAGAAAAAGGATGTGGCGCTGAATGGTCAGGATTACGTCGATTTTCAGGTAGTTCCATAGGGCTACTCTGTCTTTGCGATGACAAGAAAATGTCCAATATTGCACTCAATATTTGCCTGCCATGTCTCTGATTTACAATGTCACCGTAAAAATTGCTAATGAGGCTCACACCAGCTGGCTGGAGTGGATGCAACACGAACATATTCCAGAAGTGATGAAGACCGCTTGTTTTTCTTCATTTCGCCTTCTACACCTCGAAGGATATGATGATGATGAAGGGACAACATTTGCGATCCAGTACACTTGTCCCAACCAGGATCTGTTTGATATCTATCAGCGTGATCACGCTCCTGCATTACAGGCTAAACACAAAAAAGCTTTTGACGGAAAATTTGTTGCATTCAGAACCATATTAAATATTATGTCTGAAGGATAACTCACCTTCAGTCTTAACAACCAAATTTTATTGTAATTATATTAAATACAAATCTTTTTGTGTAAGATTGATAGATTAGTTAATAAAAGTTTACGAATTAGTTGATTTCCTAAAACCAAATCCCTCCTTTAAACGTAAGTATCGTGGTCAAGAGGAATTATATCTCTCCTTGACTATTTCCTGAACAATTCTCATTGCAACTGGCATAGTAGTATGCATAGTATTCTCGTGTTTATTCTACATTTTTAATCATATTTAACCTTCAATAAAATGAAAAGAAATTCAACCATTCATTTACTACGATTGACTGTTGTTATCATGTTGATGACTCCGGTTTTTCAGTTATTCGGATCCAGTCACCGGGAAGCGCCGATGATTGCTTACGATCCACTAGCAGACAACACGGATCTCTACGCTTTTCGGAGTCCTGACAATCCCGACATGATTACCATTATTGCGACGTACATTCCGATGCAATTGCCTCATGGTGGTCCGAATTACTACACGTTTGGTCAAGAGATCCGGTATGAGATCCACATTGACAATAACATCGCCACAGGAACTACTTTGGGTCTCAATAATGTGAAAAATGGTGATGATATTATCTACCGTTTTACATTTACGAAGGTTGATGAAGATCCAACCACGTTTTTCAATATCCGTCTAGGGATGCAAAATCAAAAGACAACATACAGAGTGGATAGAAGTATGAATGGCGGAAAAAATTTCTCCACTATTGTAACTGGTGGAGTAGTTCCCCCATATAACATTGGCCCTCGTTCCATTCAGGGTGGAGCTGGATTGAATGCTCCTTCATATGAAAGTCTGTTTACGAATTCATTTGAAACAGCATCATCAGGCGAAACCATATTTGCTGGACCGGTAGATGATCCATTCTTTGTGGACCTCGGCGGAATCTTTGATTTAGGTGACGCTCCTCGTCAATCCGGACCTTCACGTGATGGTTTAAGTTGCTATAATGCAAGTGCCATTGCCATCCAGGTGCCTATCTCAACTTTACAAAAAGACCGTAAAAATGTAAGTCAGGCAGTCAATATCCTCGATCCGAATTATGTGATCGGTGTATGGGCATCTGCAAGCAGGAGAAAAATCAGAGTTTTTCAGGGCGTTCAACAGAATGCATTCCCTGCAAAACCAATTGTTGAAGAAGTAGGTACATGGGTGCAAATATCACGCATCGGCATGCCACTAACGAATGAAGCAATTATTCCAATTGGCCAAAAAGATATTTGGAATTTCTATACCCCTTACAATGCAATTCCAGGTCATAATGAGTATTTCTATAATCCGGAGTTAGCGTTGTACATGGATGATGACCTCTTTGGAGGAGCAGTTCCTGCATTTGCGCCACTGCGTATCCAGAAAGCATCTTTACAGGCTTTTGATTTTACTAATGGTGCTAATGGTCTCTATCCATTGAAAGGCTCAGCAGCTCTTGATGGTACCGCGCTGGCTGAAGCAGCTTTTGGAAAATTATTGCTTCCTGCAGCAGGCAAGCCACGCTCTGTGGATCTCTGGCCTATATTTCACACCGGTGTTCCTAACATGCGTCCTTATCAATTAGCTACAGGAAAGAATGGTGACCCGCTTGCAGCAGGTAAACCTTTTATCAATAATTTCCTCCCTAATGGAGGTGATATGCTACGATTGAATATGGCTGTGCCACCAACTGACAGAAACAGTCCTGACTTTAATACCTTAGGACTCGTTTGGG
>JALYSC010000143.1 GCA_030855005.1 Bacteroidota bacterium
GGAAATATAGTAATCATTATCTCCGGCTAGGTTGCCTGAGGCATCCAGTGCCTCCACCTGCAATTCATAGATTCCATCTTCTGATAATTCAGGTCTCAATTCTACTGACGCTACATTCTTTCCTGATCCGGTTGCCTGGATAAATTGTACCCAACCTTCAGAAAACGAAACAGGACGAGGTTGAGATTCAGATGGATACTTGAGGAACAAAGCAAAAGAACTGGTGTCATCCAGACGCAGGTATTGATTTTCATCATGCAATTGAATAGCGATCAATGGTTTCGAGGCAACAAGGTCACCGTCGAGAATATGTTGTCCGTCAAAAGTTACATCAAGGATTGGATTCAATCCATCTCCTTCCACATGAAGGGGAAGAATACCGATATTATTAAGATAATTGTTTTCAGAAATCACTCTGGATGGATTTACGTCCATTAGCACCTGGTAATCACCTTTCATCTGATCAGTGACTTTTATAAAAGATATTGGTGTCTGTGCGTAACCCGGTAAACCCAGAATGGTCTTGCGTAATTCTTCTACAGAGTTGTCTGTACTGATAAGTTTAAGTGATACTGCAAACGAATCTACAGTGTAGGGGCTTACATTTTCAATTACTGTAGTTAGTACCATATTCTGACCTTGCTCAAGACTGTCCTTTTCATAAAGGAATCCTTCATCAGGGTTGATGATCAGTTCAGGATAGCCATCGAAATATACACGCCAGTAATCAATAAGCGAAGGAGTGAATTCAACACTATCACCTGTTATAAAGGAGAGTTGGATATAAGGATATGTCACTGCATCCAGGTCGCTAATATTAATTGAAGTTGATGTTATATCATGTGATATCCAAAGTGTGTCCGTCAAATCTTCATTCAAGGCAAACGCAGCAACTAACTGCATTCCATTTGTATCCAGCGGTGTCGCGATTTTTAGATCTATTGAATACCATTTTGAAGCAGGTCCTACTGGAACAGAAATATATTTTCCGATTGTGCCTGATACCCCTATATCAAAACTAATGGAGATAACGCCATCAACGTTCTCAGCAATCTGTTCTTCAATGATGCCCCTGTCTTTCTGAAATAGGATGATATAAGGTTTACTGCCGGCTGTATCCAATGTCCTGATGACAGATTCCGGATATTGATTTTCTATAACTGAAAAAATGCTTTTACCAAAATTGCTCTCATCCTGTGCCCATTCTTCAGGTTTGAAATCAAGAAAACCTGTATGTTGATAAGTATAAAAGAAAACATAATAACCGGCAGGAATAACATTTTCAATAAGGTTAATCATGTTTTGGCGACTTACAGCTGTTGTTAAATCATATGCAAAACCTTCCATAGGGAGTGGATCAGGTACTGAGCCATATAATCCTTCAACGGTGTTCATTAGGTAGTTTCCCGTAATTGAATCTATCGCAACGACAAAGCCATGCACATTTTTATTTCTGAATCGCTGAGCAAGTTTCGCATTGAACTTTCCATCCTCAAAAAAGAAAGGAACCAGGCCCTGGTCAACATCATGATAGCGGTTAAGCATCCTGAAATTTTTATTGCTTTGAGTATATAAAAATCCTCGTTTCACACTATCAGGCTGTATGGAAACCAAGACATTATCCGTAAACTGATAAAAATGCGATTGATTCCATCCCTCACGACTGCCAGGCTGATATAAGAATGAACGCCGGCTCCAGATATAATCCTGCGTCGGAGAGACACTATCCGTACTGACACGCCAGTAATAAACCTGACCAGGAGTCAGCGCGGATACCGGCGACCATTTAAGTGTAGCCGCATGATTGATGAATTTTTCATGTACTAAAGCAGGACTATTGAAAAGTGCAGTCGTATCAATTTCTAATACGATGTTTTGTTTTTTGATGAATGAATTACTACTCGTTGCTACAAGTTGTGGAGTGCCTGAAGTGACAATACCAAAATCAGGTGGATAAACAGCGGAAACTAAATTATCCACTACAACAAATGGAATACCGGCAACACCCAGATTATCTGTCAGTGTATTATTGGATTCAGCCATAGGAGCAGGTAATTCTGCAATGGTCTGCCTTGGATCCACAATCACAAGCAAACGATAAAGACCTGCTTTTCTGCCAATACTTAAAGGCAATATTAGGCTGACTTCAGTTTCAAATGTGTTGGCTTCAAACACACCTTCGTGAATATTAACGATCTGACCATCTCCTTTTTGGATGTGTACAGAATAAGTAACCTGCTGATGCAGATTTCTACCAATATTGGCTATTTTAAAAGAAAGAGTAAAACTGTCGAGCTTTGTATTTAAAATATCAGGCCCGATTCTAACTGAAGATTTATCAACCAGGTAATCAGGACCTGGCATTGGATGTAATTTAATCGCAGGATCTCCCTGGTATGTTTGTTGTTCCAACAGATATCGATACTGATTTGAATTTACCAGCACCGGATTGACAAAAGTGGCAACTTCACGAAGTCCAACAAGATTAGCCTCTCCTACGGTATTGTAATAACCTTCACCACCTATATATTCATACAAAGGTTTAGCCCATTTAATCAACGCTGATGCAAATTGTGAACTGGAGCCCGAGATAAATGCAATAGCACCTTCATCAGCAATTTGAACATAGCGGTCACTAAGACTCAGCAGAGTACCGTGAATTGCTCCGGCACTACATCCCATTGCACTGAAGACCGGATATCTTCCTTTGTTATTCCATTCGTCTGCTTCATTGATGTTAAACTCAAATGTGGTGGCAGAAGAATGACCAAGATAGTTGACGATAGAATTTCCTTCGTTGAGTAATTTTTCAATCTGTTTCGATTGGGACTCACCGATGATATCAGTAGTTTCTTTGTGAAAGAAATGCACATTCGCGCCGTACTCATTCTCTTCAATGATATTTGCAAGCGAATTGAGTGTAGATTTAAAATCACTTTGTTCAGAGGCAGTTTTCCCACCTCCAATATGCATGACATTTTTTATCCAGCCTTTATCTTCCAATGTCTGAGGTAAGTGAACAACATCATCATGTTCTTTCAACTTATTGAGATATACCTCTACACCATGCGCATCAGTAATTGCAAGGCGGCCGACCGGATATCTCGGAACCAGATCCCATAACGTTGCAGCCAGTAAATTATCCGATCCCGCCTTTCCAAACGTGGGTACGTAAAACCATGGCTCCCAGGTTCCGGGATATCTCGATCGATTGTATTCAATGGCCCTTCCCACGATAAAAATAAATTCCGCAGATGACCACTGACGATGCATCATCTCTACAAAGTTGCGAATGGATTGCGGATGCTTTTCAACTCCATATCCAAATTGATCGTAAATATCAAAAATGGAATATGCATAAGTATTGTATCCACCACCATCGGCAGAAGAACGGTACTGCGCATAAGCACTGGATGCACCGATCTCCATCAATGCGGGATTAGTGATGATTACAAATTCCGTATTATTAGAACTGATATCAGTAAAGGTTTTTTCTTCCAGTGCTGTGAGGTCTACAACACCAGTTGCTTCGTCAACAATAAATAAACTTAAATCCGATAGTACCTCTGGCCAGACAAATTCAGATTGCGTATTCGTCATCATCCGAGTAGTCCCGTCAGCAGTGTAAATGACATGTTGTGATGATACTAGATCATGCAGTCGTATGAATTGTCGGCCTGCCTGTCCATCAAGAGTAATCTGTGCGATAGGAAAGGAAGCTTTCAGCGCAAGCTGATGATAAGTAATATCAACAGCAACAACTGAATGACGACTTCCAGGTACAAGGGCAGTTAGTTTTAGCTGGTTGTTGTCAGCTAATAAATTTAATGGTACTGAATAGTTGTTGTCACTAATCTTTAAATCAACTACGTCAACTGTGTCCAAAGTCTGATCATTTAGTGACACGACATAGGAATGTGAGCCGTAATTGGTCGTCACAAATCGAACATGTACAAGAACATCATTTCCACTATCATATCTGTCAATTGTAGGCACAGATGTCACACTGGAATTTTCACTTGGTTTGCCAAAACCTTCTCCATGCATATAACTCGAGTAGGCAACAGCTCCACCACCAGACAGTGGATAGTATGGTTTAAATTGTTCAGATGAAAAATTTACACTTTCAGTATGCAGAAAATATTCTTCCGCAGGAGGAATATTGCTGAAATCGCTGATCAGATTATTTACACGCAATGGATTACCATCTCCTCTATAAGTGAGGAAATAAGGATTCCGATCTGAATAAAGGCTGTGGTCTGGGTTAAGTAAATCTTCTGCCGGTTTGCGAAACAGGAAACGATCCAGTTCACTTCTGTTTTTCTTACCGTGGAATTCAATAAAATCACCATCGTTGAAAAGCCCTTCATTGGAAACGAAAATGGGTATCTGATTACCCAGGTTATACGCCCGGAGTTTGGAGCCATCGATTTCACTCTCAGGGAATCCGGCTGCCCTCATAGCAGCCTTTGTGATACGGAATACACCATCCGTTTCTACAAAAAATTTATAGTACTTCTGATCGTATTTGATCCATTCATTCCCAATCAATGTATCCTGACCAACGACCATCTGGCAATTGGCGATTTGAAAGGATGCGAGGATGAATAAAATACTAGTGTAAATAATGGTTCTCATCAAATGAAGGGTTATTCTGAAAGAAGGCTTTGAGAGGCTTGTCAAAATTACCGCTTTCGGGGCTAAAAGCCAATAACTTTGAGGTATATATTCCCTGTCAGGCCTGCAAAAACGGAAGAATGACGTCTAAAAGTGCAGCAGGTTGATCGGCATGGACCCAATGCCCCGCATTTTTGATCGTAATAACCCTCGAATCAGGGAATAATTCATTGATTTCAGTTAAATCGTCTGCTTGTACTGAATTTGATTTCTCTCCCCGGATAAAAAGAACAGGCTTGTTGAAAGGCTCCTCAGAATTAACGGAGGTTATAATGGAGGCATAGCTGTTAATAAGCACTGGCATATTAGCTTTCCAGGCAAATCCACCTTCAGCAACCCGGCTCAGATTTTTAAGTATAAATTGAATAGTGGCTTCATCTTCCCCAAGTTCTGAACGTAGTATATTTTCCGCCTCGGTCCGGTCTTTCATTTTTTCCGGATGGATAGCCTCAATAGCCCTGATGACATCCTCATGATGCGGGGGGTATTCCCGCGGAGCTATATCTACCACAATTAATTTTGAAATTCTTTGGGGATAGTCGAAAGCAAACCGCATTGCCACTTTGCCTCCCATGGAATGTCCCATAATTATTGCCTCTTTCAATCCAAGATCGTCCATAGATTCCAGAACGTCCGCTGCCATGACTTTATAATCCATATTCGGATCTCTCGGTGATTTTCCATGATTGCGCAAGTCAAATAGTATGCATTGAAAATCCGATTCGAGTGATTTGGCTATAGCGCGCCAGTTGTCAAGCATGCCAAATAATCCATGCAGAATTACTACCGGAGATCCGTTGCCAAATATTTTATGGTTTAGTTTCATGACAGAAATATGCTCACCATAAATACGATTGTCAGAAGAAAGTTCTCATTTGTTGGACCCCGAAATTCGTTCACCGGAAATGCTCCATTCAGGCTTTGCCCCTTTCACTCCATCGTAAAGACTCCACAGCGAATCAAGATCTTTTTCAGCACCTTTTGTAGGATAGAATGGAGTTAAAAAGCTCACCTCTTTGTTTTCGTAATCAAACAGGCAGGGGATCACAGGGACACCGGCTTTGCGAGCGATAAAATAAAATCCTGTTTTAAAATTTTGGACCTTCTTACGTGTGCCTTCGGGAGCAAGCGCTATGGCAAACTCAGGACTTCCATTAAACAAATGTACAACCTGGTCAACAAGACCAGTCTTCTGATTTCGGTCTACCGGTCTTCCTCCTGTCCACCAGAAAAAAAATCCGATAGGGCTATCAAACAATTCTTTTTTTCCGAGATAATAAATCTTCCGACCCAGAGCAGCCCTGATGGTCAGACCCAGGAAAAAATCAGTCCAACTGGTATGCGGGGCTACAGCAATGACATATTTCTTTAGTTCAGGGGGAATGCCTCCTAAAAGTTTCCAACCAAAAAGCTTGAGCACCAACTTCGCCAATACCTTCATTCGATAAAGATAACAGGGTCTGACACAGTCGCTGGATACCTGGGGATTAAACCTTCTCTATCTTCCGAAGTCCAAAAGCAGTGATCAAAGATTCAGATGACAGATGAAGCCATACTTGCATTAATTCAACAGCCCGGCAGTAATGAGGACGGCTTCCGCCAACTGGTGATAAAATATCAGCAGCGGCTTTATCAGGTCATAAGGAGGCGATTACCGGCACATACCGATACCGATGATGTCCTTCAAAACACATTTGTTAAAGTATTCCGGCACATCGGAAGCTTTGAGGGAAGGTCAGAACTCTACACCTGGATGTATCGCATAGCCTGTAATGAAGTAATCAATTTTCAGAAGACCAACAACAGATCACGGTATAGTGAAATGGCTGTCCACTTTGAAGCTCCCGCCGAGGCATACCTTGACGCAGATAAATTGACACAATCGCTCGAAGCTGCAGTGAAGAGACTGCCCGAGCGGCAACAAATGGTGTTTAGAATGAGATACTATGATGAATTACCCTATAAAGAAATGGCACAAATGCTTAATCTGACGGAAGGAGCTCTAAAGGCTTCTTTCCATCATGCAGTAAAAAAAATTGAAGAAGAATTCCGCGCTAAACAAATACTATAATCGATGAGAGATAATCAAGGTTTACAGGACGAATTGAATGAAATTGCCAAAGGATTCCCTAAAGCAGCTGGTTCACTACCTCCGTCAGGATATTTTGACAAACTACCGGATGATATTTTAAACCGATGGAAGCAACAGAAGTCTGATACAATAATCAGACGAATTGGATGGAAACGAATTCTCAGTATTGCCGCTGTGCTCTCAGCTGTATTAATCGGAAGTATTATTCTTTTTCATCTACCCCACTCGAATACTGCGCCCATCTCATCAGCAGAAGCATATATGTACATACAGGATAATATTGGTGACTTTGAAATTCTCATCGAATCCGAAATGATACCGGACGGACTAACAGACTGGGACGTTCCCAATGAAGCAATACTCGAGTACCTGATGGAAGAACAAACGGAAGATAATATTGAAGACTTATTTTGACATAACACATAAATCTCAACTCATGAATATCAAATTAATCATATCCGGATTTCTATTTGTGATCCTGCCATTCGTGGCTGATGCTCAACGAGGTCCATTGAATAAGGAAGTGCGTGACCGGATTGAATCACAG
>JALYSC010000144.1:0-1883 GCA_030855005.1 Bacteroidota bacterium
GCTTTGTATTGTGTGGGTGCCTTCCATCAGGACTTCTGGTTCTACTATCGGCACTATCTGAGCTTCCTGGCAGAGTGCTGCATACCTTGCCAGAGCTTGCATGTTGGTCCGAATACATCCATAAGATGGAATAGAATCACCTATAGTGATCACTGTCCGCCATTTGGCAAACCGTGCGCCCAACTGAGCATATTCCGCAAGACGTTCCCGTAAACCTTCAAGACCTTCAGTCACTTTTTCACCTGGGAAACCGGCCATTTCAACCGTACCCATATCTACTTTAATTCCGGGAATAATACCTATTTGTTGAAGCACACTAGTCATCAGAAGGCCTGACTTCGTGGTTTGTTTGATGGTTTCATCAGTAAGAATAACGCCACTGATATATTCGGACAGGTTAGGTGTGGTGATGAGTAATTCACGGTAAGACCTGCGAGCCTCGATGGTTTGCGGTATCCCCAGTCGTTCAAAACGTTTATTACTGGTGCCCCTGCTTTCATCCATAGCCAACAGGCCTTTGTCCCGGGTCAGCAATGCCTGGAGCGTTTGTTTTATTTTTTCTGTATTCATTGTCTACTCATTTAATTAGCATTTATTTTCAAATTCCCCGACCATAGAAATTTCGAATTGGTTCAAATAGTAAGTACGGAGAACTGTTTCAATTCGAGATTACTATACAATATGAGCGCAAAGCTTCTCGTGATGTACATTCAGAGTTGGAATACAATGAGTAAAAATGAAGTCCATTTTGTTTGAAAGCATACACAATGACATCTTCTCCTTCGAAGAAATAAAATTGAATAGTATTATTTATTTCAAAGAAATGGATAATCCGTCCTTAAACGCAAAAGATTTTCATCCAACATCCTTAATTTCGATATCAAACTAAAATCTTTGATCTCTGAAAAATTAGAAATTCGTACTACTGGGAACCTCTAAAAACCCAAATCTGTCCTAAATTGACAGCTCAGCATCAACTTATTATATATCTATGCAATCGGTTTTTAGAGGTTCCTTACTGATTAGAACTATATATTTTTTCTATGTGAATTTTGAAAATAAAAACCGGCAGATTTAGCTGCAACTTGTCAACAAAAATCTTTTTTCGTCACTTAAAAATTTAGAGGACTCAAACTTAACTGCTTAGCTGAATCGTTCTCTAAAAATTTATTTCGCTCCTGATACTTCTTCCATTACAAATTGCTGTGTAGCGAAGGGGAACATGCCGGGATTCATTAATTTTTCCTTTTTAAATCCATTCCACATTTGGAACATTTGCCAGCATTGGCACTTGTAACGTCGGGATGCATTGGGCAGGCGTAAACCATTGCTGTTTCTTTTTTTCCGGCTGACATGGCTTTCATGCTATCGGTGCACATTTCACCGCTCTTTTCCATACAATCGCCTTCTTTCATCATCATCTTTTTACCATCTTTCATTGTACACTCCCCATTCACCATGCATTTTGTACCATTTTTCATAGTAATTTTTTTCTTCATTGGCCTTGTTTTGCCATTTTTCATTACCATCATTTTGCCGTCTTTCATCATACAACAATGCTGCATTGATTCAGATCTGGTATTTGTTTGTGCATTTAAATCTGAAACGGTTAACAAAACTGCCATGGTAAATAAAGCTGATAGGCATGTTTTGATTAGTATTTTAATGTTCATTATAATTATATTTAATTTGATTTTATTTTCAGTGCCGCTGTTACCCGTTCTTCAGTGCCGCTGGTGCCCGGCTCTTCAGTTTCACTGTTGCCCGATTAATTAATTTTTCCTCACCAATTCCATCCAGCACTTGAGACATTTGCCAGGTTTGCCTACTCTAGCTATCATCTCATTCATCATCTCCATAGCGTACGTTGGATGATGAGCAAT
>JALYSC010000144.1:1918-7304 GCA_030855005.1 Bacteroidota bacterium
CTTTACGCAGGTTATCTTCTTTGTGACCCTAGCCAGCCGTTTGTTTTAAATTGCAGGCAAGGGATAAACTCATGGCTAGTGCAATGAATATTGCACTAGAGAAAACATTTTTCATGGTTCTGAAACTAGGGCTCCGATAATTGAACTAATTTAATTCCCAATTAGCCGTGTTATAGGTATTTAAACCCTAAGCTCAGTAATGGAGTAAAGTGAATTGTGTAGTGCATCCTGAAGCGAATCCAGGTTAATTAATTTGGATGAAGTAATCTGAGCCTGCTTCTCATCCAGGTCAACTTGAACGGATATTACTGCCGGGACATTGGATAATTTTTGTTTTACTGTTGTAGCACAGCCATTGCAACCCATACCACCAATATGGTATGTATGCTTAATTGAATTTTCCATGATTTTTGGTTTTAAATGGACAAAAAAATTATTGTCTCAAAGGTGATGAAGACCAGGACCAAGGACAAGGTTATTGATGGCCATGCAGCTTATTTCAACCGCTTACGCCATTACCCAAGCCGTTTTTAGGCCGTCCTTCCGGGAACTGTTCTTGACGAACAATTTTCTTGCGGACTAAGTAAAATTATGTCGTACAAATTCTTATTCCATTGACCAAGGTCAGGTGGTTTATTGATTTCCCTCAATAGTTGATTCAGATCAGGGCCGGCAATTAAACGTCCAGCAACATCCTGACAGGGATCAAATCAGTGATGGAGGGGCTCATTGCCGCTTTTTTTGCTACGGTTGATTTTGTAGGCCTTAAACAAAACCAAATGGAAGCTAAATAGCCACTTTATTAGGTCTTTATATTGTCCCTTCCAATTCCATCCCGCACTTAGGGCATTTGCCTGGTTTGTCTGAGGTAATTTCCGGATGCATCGGACAGAAATAAGATGTTGTACCCATATTTTCGTGGGAGTGAGACATTACGTTTTGGAGCAACGTACCTTTTTTATTTTCTTTCATTATGCTGATTTTAAAGGATTGATTATTTGTTTAGTTAATTTATGCTTCATCGAGGACCGAGGGAACCGGTTAAGGCTTTGAAGTAAAATATTTTGTTTTCAACACCTATATCCCACGGGTTATTTCCATTGATTTGGATACATCCAATGGAGAGAATTTAGGTAATAGGGTTTACTCTTACAAATCATTACCAAGATACACCGGGGATCACGAATTGCTGGTTATAAATTATTTGAAAAATAATTTATAGATTAATCATGAACATGAATTTATTAATGTTTATGCTCATGCTGTTGGCCACTGGCTGGCGCCATATTCGGATCGTGCATAGCACACATTTCTTTCATTGATTTCATCACATTTGGGCGGGATTGCATGCTGCCCATCATCATTTTGCACATAGACGGGTCAGCATCACACATATCCATTGTTTTGCCCATCATCATTTTACACATGGAGGTATCTTGTTTGCACATGGCCATCATGTTGTCCATCGACATATTCATCATGCCTTTGTCGCTCATCATTGTTTGGCCCATCATTTGTTTTAAACTGTCGCTTGCCATCATCTCATTCATCATCTCCATCGCGTATGTTGGATGATGAGCAATGGCAACAATGATATCTTTACGCTGGTTATCGTCCTGGAGACCCTGGTCAGCCGTTTGTTTTGAATTGCAGGCAGGGAATAAACTCATAGCTACAGCAATAGCTATTGCAAAAGAGAAAACATTTTTCATGATTCTGAAATTAGGGCTCCGTTAAAGAATTTGGAAGTTGATTCTGATGACGTATAGTAAATTGTGAAGCACAAGTGAAGATCATACTATTCTGAGTTAGATGTGTTACACAATCTTTGGTATTGATTACAGTATTCGAATATTCTCTCTCAAGATCAAGGCGATTCAAACTTTTCCTCCGAAATTATATTAAAGCAGTACTTGTCCAACATGCTTAGGTACTGGGTAATAAGAATATTCCCGAATGCCATAAGGTGGGCAATCATGTCATCTTTTCAAAAATAAACCTACACACTTCAAGCTGAAGTAAGGAAGATTGAATTTTGGGTTTATGTTTTCTTATTTATAAAGAAAATTAAAACAGTTTTCTTCAATTTAATAAATGGCAGGATGCTTTCTTAGGTTTTTAATTTAAGCATACTTGCATTGATCGCCACAACTACTGTACTCACAGTCATCAATACAGCACCTGCTGCAGGGCTCAATAATATGCCCTGGCTGTATAATACGCCAGCCGCCAGGGGCAGGGCTACAAGATTATATCCAGTCGCCCATATGAGATTTTGAATCATCTTGCGGTGAGTAGCTTTGCCAAACTGTATTAGGGATACAACATCTTTCGGATTACTATTCACCAATACAATTCCTGCTGTCTCCGCTGCAATATCAGATCCTGATGCCACCGCAATGCCCACATCTGCCTGCGCTAAAGCCGGTGCATCATTGACGCCATCACCTGTCATAGCTACAAATTCGCCTTTGCTTTGCAGTTCTTTGATCTTCTCTAATTTCTGATGAGGTAAAACTTCAGCAAAAAAACCATCCATGCCTAATGTCTTGCTCACACTTGCTGCTACTTTCTGATTATCACCTGTCAGTAGAATTGATTTGATATTAATTTCCTTCAGGGTTGCAATAACTTCTGCTGATTCAGGACGAATTTCATCGGACAGAGCAATATAGCCGGCTAGTTTATTTTCGACAAGAACAAATACAACAGTTTCGGTATCATTGGCTGCATACTCTGCCGGCACCGCGATATTGTTTTCGGTTAAATATCCGGGACTAACTACTTTCACATCCTTACCTTCCACCATGGCTTCAACACCTTTACCGGTGATGGCATTAAATTTTTCTGTTGATGGAACAGGGATTTTTAATTCATTGACTTTTTGCATTATACCCGTTGCAATAGGGTGTTCTGATTTTTGCTCAAGAGCCGATGCTAAACGAATCAATTCATTTTCACTGATGTCTTTTTGTAGAGACACTATTTTGGATACTGCAAATTTTCCGATGGTCAGCGTACCGGTTTTATCAAATACGATTGTTGTAATTTTTCTTGAATTTTCAAAAGCTGTTCTGTTTTTAATCAGCAAACCATTTTTTGCAGAAACCGATGTTGACTTTGCAACTACTAAAGGCACCGCCAAACCTAAGGCATGAGGACAACAAATGACAATCACCGTCACCATTCTTTCCATGGCAAAAGCTAACGTTTGTCCCGTAAAATACCAATACAGGAAAGTTGAGATACCTGCTACAATTGCGATAATGGTTAGCCATTTGGCAGCGGTGTCTGCCAATAATTGAGTTTTGGATTTAGCGCTTTGTGCATCATCCACCAGCTTGATGACCTGCGATATATAGGAATCTTTTGAACCGTGCGCTGCTGTGACTTTAATGGCACCATTTCCATTGATAGAACCTGCAATTACTTTATCTCCTACCTTTTTCTCTACCGGTTTTGATTCACCGGTCAACATGCTTTCATTTAAATAACTTTCTCCATCCGCAATAATTCCATCTGCGGCAACCTTTTCCCCGGGCTTCACTAAGATCAGATCTCCTTCTTTCAATGTATCCGTTTTCACATCCTGGATTGTTTCTCCCGTGACCAGATGTGCATCTGCCGGCATAAGTTGTACTAATAATTCTAATTCTCTGGAAGCACCTGCAACAGATTTCATTTCTATCCAATGGCCTAATAGCATGATAAGGATCAGGGTGGCTAGTTCCCAAAAGAAATCCATGCCCATTAATCCAAATACAACTGCTACACTGTATACATAAGCGACTGTAATAGCAAATCCAATCAAAAACATCATGCCTGGGCTTTTTGCTTTTGCTTCCGTTACCAGACCTTTTAAAAATGGCCACCCGCCATAAAAAAAGACAACAGTGGATAAAGCAAGAAGTACATATTGCGATCCGGGAAAAATAATTTGCATATTCATCCATGCCTGAATCATAGGCGATAATAGCATGATCGGAATGGTCAATACCAGCACGACATAAAATCGTTTTTTGAAATCATCAATCATGGACACATGATTGTGATGGGCATGTTCACTGCCGGCTAACTTCAGGGGAATCAGGGCCATGCCACAGTAGGGGCATTTACCGGGTTCATCTTTGATGACCCTCGGATGCATGGAGCAGGTGTATTGTTGTTTGCCTTTTGGTTGGTCATGCAATTGGTCATGCTTTTCCACCTTCTTGTCAGACACATCTACCGGGATTTTAGGCTGTTCATTTTCATTACCGGATTTATTTAATGGAACTAAATTCATCCCACAGATCGGACAGTTACCCGGCTTATCCCGAATTATCTCAGGGTGCATGGGACACGTATATTGTTCTTTTGCGGATAGCGGCACCAATGTCTGATTTGGCTTCTCCTTTGTGTTCTGCTCCTTCAGGGGAGTCGTGGTACTATCACTATCTTCTGTGTACGTTTTTTTAATAGGAACGAGATTCATCCCACACTTTGGGCAACTGCCTTGCTCATCCCGGATTATTTCAGGATGCATGGGGCAGGTATATTGTTGCAAGGGAGGTTTATGTTCCATGATTGATTTGAGATTTGTTTAAATTAATATACTACGTCAGACCAGCCCCTCATTTGTAATCACTGCCATAATTGGTGCTTTGATGGAGTGATGGAAATTCTGAAATCATAGCATACCTGATTAAGGTATGTGCTCAATAGGAATGGAATACAGAAGTCAAAGTTGCCAAATAGCCCATTTATCCATGATCCATGGTATAGTTATATCAAATTCCACCCAGTTTTTTCCCATCCTTGTCTATTTTCCCTGTATTCCCGGATCCATGTTCAATGAAGTATTGCAATCGCTCGTTATGATCTGCTTTCTTTGACATAACTTTCAACCCGACCACATCTTCCTTTTTATCAAATTCTGATGCCAGGTCATCGAATATCTGCTTTTTTGAAAATGTATTCATTTGTAGTATAAAAGTCAAATCAAAAGGTCTATGAAGATGACTTCGGTCATATAATTTTATCTTTCAGCCACTAAAATTAAGCGTAATATGAAACCAGTCATTATCCTTTTATTCGTATCGATCCTTTACCCACACTTCAGCATATCTCAAATCATCCTTAGCGAGAATTTTGAAAGTGGTACACTGTCCGGATGGTCAAATCAAACCAATGCTACCGATGGAGGCTGGAAAGCAGGCACACCTGCGGGACTTTCAAGCCAATACTGGCCTATTGCAACAAATGGATCTGCTTTTATAGCAGCCACCAACGACGATGGCTGCAACTGCGATAAAAGTCAGGATTTTCTAATCAGCCCTCCTCTGGATTTTAAAGGGCTCAGCGGTATTGCATTACAAGTTGATATTTTTTTTGCGATGGTACGTAT
>JALYSC010000145.1 GCA_030855005.1 Bacteroidota bacterium
ATACTATCGTATCCAATCGTGACAGGTAAATATTCCTGTACAATCGTGTGAATAGCCTGGCCGCTGCAGCGTACATAATATGCACGACCCATGCGACCCATCAGATCCATTTTATTCGGGTCGATGCGGTTGCGATCCGTAAGGACTTCCTTCGCAACATGCATGCGTACGACATTACAGATGATTAGATGTCCGGCACCACCTTTATCTCCCAGCGTGATGATGTCCTGCACTTTGCATTCCATGGCAGCAGGAGATTCGCCTACTCGCGGAGGAGCAACGAGATCTGAAGGTACTGGTGTAAGGCCTGTCTTTTGAAATTCACTCACCCCTGTTGGAAACTCAACGCTGGCCACTGCCATCTGGTGGACCATTATAAAATTGACTGCATTAATGACGCATTCACCACTCGTCCTGATATTTCCCAGCGTGTCTTTGGTTGTATTATTTGATCCGCGTCGATTGCTTGAGAAAACTACTATTGGGGGATTGGAACTAAAGGCATTGAAAAAACTATATGGTGCAAGATTTTGCCTGCCCTCTTCATCCATCGTGCTGACAAATGCTATTGGCCGTGGAGCTACTGTGCCAAGTATGAACTGGTGGAAATCTTTTTGGGGGGTATCGAGGGGGTCGATTGTGAGCATGTCCATAGGTCGGTAATTTTTGGGTAATAGCGGAGAGCCGATTGATAGATTTGATGAGGGGTTGAAGATATTAAATTCGAATGGGGGCGGTGATTTAAGATCCTCTTAATAAAAGTAAATCCCGAAAGTACTTTCGGGATTTAGTGGAATTGATATTTGAACTTTATTCATTCCTGATTTCTTTGATTTTAATTTTCTTACCAAAGCGATTATGGTCAGATTTTTTATGAATTGGTTTTCCAAGTTCAAACTGTTCAATGAAAATTCTCTTTTGATTTTCGGGATTGGTTAGCTGCTTTGCATCCACAGGAATTTGCACAGGGTCCAAGGGTATGGATTGCAAGGGGCAATCATTTCCAATTATAGCATTGTATGTTCCTTTATGAGTATCATCTCCAGGATTAATGGTTCCATGGTTTTCCCAAAGTGAATAGTTTATTAACCAGCAATCAGAACAGCCTTTGACCGAAGATTTGAAATTAATATGGGAGTAAACTTCAGCATTCAAATTTTGGGTGAGAGAAAAGAAAGACAGGATTAATGCAGGAGAGAAAAAGTATTTCATAGAAAATAAGTTTAGTTGGTGTTCATATATCTTGAGTCGCAGTTATTGTAAGCTTACGCTAACTAATCCCAAATAAAGATTTTACTGTGCTATTAGCTAATGAAAGTTACAATCAATTTGGGTAAAAGCAATGACCGAAGTAAAACTGTTTTTTACGAATTGCATTTTGAGGTTGAAAGTGGTTTATGGGCTTGATAAAATGTATTTCGACGAATTCAGTTTTAGTTGGAAAAATGCGATGAACATTGACTAAAATGTATTTTGACGAATTCAGTTTTATGGATATTTAGCTTAATTCAGTAATCCCACATACCAGCAATCACTGTATGAATTCTACCTACATTTGCCGCCCATGAAAGGAACAATCCTACTGACCCTGGTAGCTATCATCGCTATACTCGGTTACTATTTTGGCAAAAGATATTACCTCAAACCAGGCATAGAACAGGGTGGAAAGGCAAGCGATTTTGAAGCACAGCGGATGGATGGTTCATCTTTCAGGTTGTCAGATGAGAAAGGGAAATATATCCTCCTGGATTTTTGGGGAAGCTGGTGCGGGCCTTGTCGTAAAGAGCACCCCCAACTCGTAAGGGTTTATCGCGAATTTAATAATGCTTCCTTTAAAGGCGCCGATGGCTTTGATATCGTCAGCATCGGGATGGATGGCAATGCAGCCAACTGGAAAAAGGCAATTGATTCAGACAGTCTGACCTGGCCCAACCAAATCCTTCAGCAGGCTATGTTCGAGAGTCCTATCGCCCAGGCTTATACGGTTCGCCAGTTGCCCACCAGGTTTTTGATTGATCCGAAGGGCATTTTGATAGCAGTTGACCCCTCTTTGGACCGAGTGGAAACGATTCTCAGGGACCGAATGTTAAAGCCTGAAAATCAATAGGGACGGATATTGTGGCCTATTTACCTGCCGCAACCGCCTGAAATCAACACTTTCGCTGTCAAATTGTCACAAAATCCTCATCTGGCAGTACTTTTGATCTCGAATACTATTCAACAATATTGAAGGCTTTAGGCCTTTTTTAATTCATAAGCATCATGTCTAAGAAAGATAAAGAATCGCCTAACGGATCTCCAGCGGACCAGGATCAGGAAAAGGATGGCCTGTTTGATTTTGACAAAACCTTTGGAGAGAGTTTCAATGAAAACGAAGCCCAGGATAATAGTGAATTAAATGCTACTATCGCAGAACTTAAGGACAAGTACCTGAGATTGCTGGCAGATTTTGACAATTATAAAAAGCGGACCAATCGCGAGCGGCTGGATTTATTGAATTCTGCTTCCAAGGATGTTATTATATCTCTGCTTCCCATCCTGGATGATTTTGATCGTGCTAAGAAAAGTGCTGAAGAAGGTTCACAGGGAGAGCATTGGAGCGATGGGGTCAACCTGGTATACAATCGACTTTATAATACCTTACAGTTACTAGGTTTGAAACCCATGGAAAGTAATGGTGAATCGTTTGACCCCGACCTTCACGAAGCGATCACTGAAATCCCTGCACCTGATCAACCTGGAAAAGTGATTGATACGGTTGAAAAGGGATATACATTAAATGATAAAATTATTCGACATGCCAGAGTTGTGGTTGGCAAATAATAAAATTCAATGACTAAAAGAGATTATTACGAAATACTGGAAGTAGGAAAGGATGCGGATGATACGGTAATCAAAAAATCGTATCGCAAGATCGCGATGCAGTTTCACCCCGACCGCAATCCTGATAATAAAGCTGCAGAAGATAAATTTAAAGAAGCTGCAGAAGCCTACGAGGTACTGAGTGATCCGGATAAACGGGCACGCTATGATCGTTTTGGTCATGCAGGCGTATCGAATAATGGTGGTGGATTTCATGGTGCGGATGGCATGACGATGGATGATATCTTCAGTCAGTTTGGAGATGTGTTTTCAGATAGTCCCTTCGAATCATTTTTTGGAGGACGCTCACAGCAACGTGCGCAAGGTCAGAAAGGAAGTAACCTTCGTATCAAACTCAGTCTTACGCTTGAAGAAGTAGAGTTAGGAGTTAAAAAAACTATCAAAGTTAAGAAGCGCATCAAGTGTACCACGTGTAAAGGAACAGGCGCTAAGGATGGGAATGTAAAAAACTGTTCTACCTGTGGGGGTGCAGGAGTAGTGCGTCAGGTGAGAAGTACATTTCTTGGCCAGATGCAGACTACTGCACAGTGTCCTAACTGCCAGGGCACAGGAACGCTTGTGGTAGAAGCCTGTACCAAATGTCGTGGCGAAGGCCGCACCATTGAAGAAGAAACAATAGATATCGATATCCCTGCAGGCGTAGAAGATGGAATGCAATTGTCCATGCGTGGCAAAGGTAACGCGGGAATTAAAGGCGGTCCGCCAGGCGATCTTATTATTGCAATCGACGTCAAACCTCATGCTGATTTAAAACGCGATGGTAATAATCTGGTGTACGAACTTCATATCAGTTTTCCTGATGCAGCCATCGGCACCTCTGTGGATATTCCAACATTGTCAGGGCCTGTTAAAATTAAAATTCCACCTGGTACTCCTAGTGGTAAAATATTCAGGTTGAATGGTAAGGGTCTTCCTTCAGTGCAGGCCTATGGTAAAGGAGATCAGCTTATCTATGTTGATATCTGGACACCTAAAAAACTTTCTGATGATGAGAAAGCCATTCTTGAAAAATTAAAAGCTTCTCCGAATTTTAAACCACAGCCAAGCAAGACTGAAAAAGGATTTTTTGAGAAGATGAAAGATTATTTCAGTTAATGAAATATCTCCTGCTGCTGCTGCCCTTTCTACTGACATTGCCTTCCTGTAAGAGGGATGTACTTGTCGAAGAGAAATATTCTTTTGAAAATAATCAATGGCTTACCGGTGATGCAAAAGTTTTGAAGATCAATGCACCTGATACATCACAAGTCTTCCAACTGGATGTCGACCTGCAACACGAGGCCACATATGCTTTTCAAAATCTTTATGTCAGGGTAAAAACTATCTATCCTTCCGGCAAAGAAGTGAAGTCAGTTACTTCGCTTCAATTATCAAATGAAAATGGGTCCTGGGCGGGTGATTGCAGTGGAAAAAATTGTTCAATAGAACTTCCATTACAGCATCATTTCACCTTTCCGGAAATAGGAGAATATACCTGGACTATCGAGCCTTACATGCGAATAGATACAGTGCAGGGAATCAAAAGTCTTACTGTCCGATGTCGCAAAGTGACTCAATAACTCCTGCTGCGGAGGCCATGTGGATTCAGCAGATGAATCAATATGGGCGCGACAAGATTCCATTTCTTTTTGTGCTTGATTTTAAATTGATATCTCCGATGGTTATTCCTTTGGAGGAGTTATCATCAACCGGTGTTCGCTACCAAATACATGGTGTTCCACAAATTGCTTTCGATTCAAACAATGAGCCTTCCATAAAAAAGCACCCTGTCTCAATTCAAAAATATGAACGAGGATTTGAAAAAGTCATGGAAGCAATTCAAGCGGGTGATACATATTTGCTCAATTTGAGTTATGCTACTCAACTTGAAGGCATACAGAATCTGGAAGAAATTTTTGTTCAGGCTGTAGCGCCATACAAATTGATGGTTCGTGATCAGTTTGTTGTTTTTTCTCCTGAAAGTTTTGTTCGCATTGAGGATGGTGTCATACGAACTTATCCTATGAAAGGCACGATAGATGCTTCTCTTCCTGATGCAGAACAAAGATTACTCGCTGATCGAAAGGAACAAGAGGAACACGCAACAGTTGTTGATCTCTTGCGGAATGATCTAAGTATCGTAGCTGAAAAAGTTACAGTTGAACGCTACCGTTATATCACTCGAATTGAAACACCTGGAAAATCTTTGCTTCAATGTAGTTCAGAAATTACTGGAAAACTTCCTTTAGATTATCATAATCATCTGGGTGATATCATGAATGCTTTATTACCAGCAGGATCAGTTACCGGTGCTCCCAAGAAACGAACCGTTGAATTAATTGAATCTATCGAACCTGAGCCGCGCGGATATTACACCGGTGTCTTTGGGATTTTTGATGGAGAGCGTCTTGACAGTGCAGTGATGATCCGAATGATTGAGCAGCGTGCTGATAAGTTTTATTACCGCAGCGGAGGCGGGATAACTTATCGCAGCGATGCAGAGTCGGAGTATCAGGAGATGCTGGATAAGGTGTACTTACCAAAATGATTTGGGATTTGGGATTTGGGATTTTTATAAATCTTGAATTCTTGCATCCTAGGTTTTTTAACGCTAATTGCGCAGAGTTATTTAAAAATGAATGAGCGCTGATTTGTCCTTACTTTCTTATACCTCAACTTATGAAGGTATTGTTACCCAATTGATAGTAATATTCAAATTTGTGAAAATTCATTTTTAAATGATTTTGCATTAATCTGCGATGAATAGTTGATGCCGGACAAATGGACTTCTGGTGAGCAGGTGATGTATTGAGCTTGCGGAAGTGTCGAACCAAGGGATTTGGGATCTCAAGCCGTTCCTGAGTCGGACGAAATTCTTTACCCTCGTTATTGCTGGGCAACAACGGTCCCTGTTTTTAAATGACTTCGTTCCTATTGGGAACGTAAGCATTTAAAATCCCGGGCAGTTTCGCTAATCTCAGTCCCCTTGTCTTCAACTATTTAAGGGTCACTATCTTCACTGAGTGAAACAGTTTCTCGAGACCATATGTATAGTTGATGGAGTAGCTCAGCATCTGGATTATCATCAGCGTAGGTTGGATGCGACGCTTATGCATTTTTATCCTGTGCATCGTCATACATGGTTGTTAGAAAAATGTATTGAGGTGCCTGATTCATTTCAAGAAGGAAGAGTAAGATGCAGGATTGTGTATGATGCGTACACTTTGGATATTCAGTATTTCCATTATGAAAAACGAAATGTCACTACGCTGAAATTAGTTGAAGTGCCGAATGGATATAACTATAGTTTTAAATATGCGGATCGGTCCGTTATTGATCAATTGTATAATCTACATGGCGATGTTGATGATATATTGATGACAAAAGCAGGATGGATCATGGATTCATCGTATGCAAATATTGCTTTTGAAAAAAATGGCAGATGGTACACTCCATCAATTCCTCTACTGGCGGGAACCACCTGGAAGAGATTGATACAACAAGGGAAAATTATTCCACAACCAATACATCAAGATGAGTTGAAATCTTTTACGGGATTTCGAATATTTAATGCGATGATGCATTTTGATGAACAGGAAATAATTTTCGTTAAGAATATTGGTTAATCACTTTCATTGAATTTTAGCAAGACGAGACTGTAAGGAAGGTTTCACTGTCTCCCATTCCTGGCTTAGAATACTGAAATATGCAGAGCTTCTGTAGGTTCCGTCATCTCTGAGCATATGTTCGCGGAGTATGCCTTCGTATTTGCCGCCAATTTTCTCGATGGCTTTCCATGACCGGATATTGTTGTGTTGTGTTTTGAGTTGAACACGATGTGCTTGCAGGTTTTCAAATGCGAAAGTCATTAAAGCTAATTTGCAATCGATGTTGATGGTGGTAGCCCAGTAGTCAGGCATAAGCCAGGTACCTCCTATTTCGAGTCGATTATCGTAGTGACCGATATCCAGAAATCGCGTTGAGCCGATCATTTTATTCGTAGGGGTATGAATGATCACAAATGGATATTCCAGGCCTTTATTGCGGAGGTTTAGTGAGGCATTGTAGATGCGATAGAAGGTTTCCCTAATGGACCAGTCACCGACGTAAAATTCCCAAATGCGTTTGTCGGAAGCCGCGATGAGGAGGTCTTCGAAATGATGTTCTTCTAATGGGATAAGTTTGATGAGTTGTCCTGTTAGATGTGTTGGGTGTGTGATCCAATGGGTGGGCATGTGGCTGAAGGTTTGAGAATAAAAGTAGGAAGAATGGGATTACCTCCAGCAGAGACGGAGGGAGCGCAGAGAATATTGTCGCGTAAATACGGTGAAATCGCAAATAAAATAATTCACGACTTACGACTCACGAAAAAGGTCGCGCAAAGACCATAGTGCGCAAAGAAAATTAGACGCAGGGTATTGTCGCGC
>JALYSC010000552.1 GCA_030855005.1 Bacteroidota bacterium
CCCCAGGACAGATATACGTGACTTCTCATAAGGGGAATGGGGCTGGCTCTTCCAGTACATTTACAATAATCTCATCGCTGGTAATATCACATCCATCATCCAGTGACACCTGGTATTGTCCTCCTGTAGTGATAGAATAATCAGGGCCGGTGGACCCATCCTGCCAAACATAATCGCCTACATCAGGATCAAGAGAAATGTCGTAGGATTCCCCGTTGCAGATACTCACTTCTTCGGGTCCCAAAACTACATCTTCAGCATCTTCAAGAATAATCACTTCAAGCGAGCCTATTCCATTGTCGCAGCCATCCGTAACTGTTAATGAATATGTGCCTGATTCGGTAACAGTCAGTGTGGGTTCAGTTGAACCTCCTTCCCAATGATAATTGACATCGGGAATCTGAGGATCAATCACAAAAGAATCACATGCGATAACCATATCTCCAAGTTCCACATCTATTTCGTCGGGAGTATCTTGCTCAACTTCTACATCATCGATATAGTAATAGGATGCCTCCAGTCCACATGAAGGATCGAAAGAGGATATATTGAAATTTCCAATCGTAATCCATTCTTCACTTCCCTGTGCAATGTAACACCCAGTGATAAGAGTCCAATCTTGTGAGTTGGTGATATAACCCATGTTGGAAATTAGCTGAGGATCCACATCAATCGGTTCGTATTCGATATAAGGTGGAGGCTCCTCAGAAAAGTAGACCCCCATATCAGCCATTCCGCAATAATAAACTTCCGATTGACTAACATAGAAACTGACTTCGTAACTGAGCCCCGCCACCATGGGTTCTGTCAATTGAACCTGGAGATATTCAAACCATACATTTTGGGAAAAATCATAATATACTCCTGCGTAAGCATCTCCAGTGCGCGCATGCTGATAACCCGAAATATTATCAGGGACATCAAAGTATCCCGGATTAGCGCAAGCATTGAAGTAATCAGTAGTCGCTGCATTTGCGCACTGCCAAGGGGGGGCATACAATCCTAGTCCGCAATCATATGAATCGGGACATTCAGTATAAGTTTCAAAGCTGTGGTTGGGAACAATGTTTTGAGAAAGGCAATTTGATACAATACCCACAAAAATGAGCGAATAAAATACCGGGCTTAATAAGATATTTGCGTTACGCATCTTCCATAAAAATTTACCTGGAACAAACGAAGATTTTGAAAGTACAAAATTCAATGGACATTTTCGACTACCAAATATGGGGACCTGCCGTTAGTTTACCCCTTCAAAATTTCTTCGCAATTTTCTTGCACTGAGCTTCATCAATCGAACTTTTTCGTGATGAGTCGAAGTGTCGCCCCTGCGTTTCGATAATACTCATTGAACTGCGTTCAATTTAGTAATCCTGAAAACGCCGGGTATGACTGATTCCTATTGTTGATTTTTCTTACTTTTTAAAAGAGTCGCTATTATGTGCTGTTAAGAGCCGGCCTCCTAGTTCTTTACCAATCTAAATGTCTGCAGAGCATTTTCATCCATACGAAATAGATAAATACCAACCGATAGGTCTGAAATATCAAGGACAAAATTTTCTTCACTTACTATTCCTGACAAAACTGTTTTACCCGTTTCATCCACGATGGTGTATGTTGCTCCTTTCCATTCAGCATCAACCTGAACATTCATTTGATGGAAGGCAGGATTAGGAAAAATATTGATGTTTAATAAATTTTCATTGTTACAATGAACCGGAACAATACTAAAATATTCGACCTTTCCGTCAAAGTCGGTTTGTTTGAGCCGGTAGTAATTCGGTAATCGGTAATCGGTAATCGGTTGGTCAGTGAATTGATAATTCCTTATGGTGCTGCTGTAGCCTGCACCTTTCACTGTACCCATTACGTGCCAATGGATGGCATCCGTAGTTCGTTCTATTGTAAAATAATCATTGTTGGTTTCGGCGGCGGTGCTCCAGCTTAGTTGCACGGTGTTGTTTTTGCAATTGGCCTTGAAGGAAACCAGTTCTATAGAGAGTGCTTCATTCCCTAGCTTAGAGATAAAGACATCCTGATAGAAAGGGGTCAGATAATACGTTCCTGTCCCGGGGTCAAAGTCGGATGTGCCCTCAAAATATCCTGTTGTATAAACATTTCCGCTGGCATCCACAGCGATGGAGTAACTAAAATCCCAATTTATTCCGCCCATTTGTATTGCCCAGACAAAATTCCCTGAAGCGTCTAGTTTGG
>JALYSC010000553.1 GCA_030855005.1 Bacteroidota bacterium
TCTGCATCCTCTTCCCGTGGTGGATTTAGTGCCATATAGGACATCACTAAGCCCCCTCCAATCATTAGGATACGAATAATGATGCCACGTGGTGAGCCGGGCGAATCAATCCATGCCAGATAGGACAGGTTGGCACCGATGAGGATGAGGACGAGTGATAACATCCCCATTACAAAAAGCAGGAAGCCAAGGATCATAAATACATGTCGCATGCGGATCATAGGACAATGTTAGGGAAAAATTGTGAAGAGAGGTATCCGCTGCCTTCGACATCACAGATTCATCATCACATTGATTTCTAAATAGAGCCAGACAATCAAATCAACTTTTATTACCTGCTTAGTCAGATTTGATTCGCTGCCTTCGACATCACTGACTCTCGTTCACATTGATTTCTAAATAGAGCCAGATAGTCAAATCAACAATTATTACCTGCTCAGTCAGCCTTGATTCGCTGCCTTCGACATCACTGATGCTTCTTCACTTAATGTTTTCTAAAAAGAAATTATAATTCAAACCGACTGATCAATACCTGCTCAGTCACCGGCAAGAATCCAAGGTGGCTGAGCAGGTATGCATAATGTCAAGATTAATCAAACTCTTGGCACCAACATCGAAACCAAAAAAACCGTGACGTCGAAGCCACCTTGATTCGCTGCCCTCGACATCACTGACTCTCGTTCACATTGATTTCTAAATAGAGCCAGATAATCAAATCAACAATTATTACCTGCTCAGTCAGCTTTGATTCTCTTTGATTGTTGAAAGGTGGCTGAGCAGGTAAGTAAGTCGACTAGAATAATCAAACACTTAGTAACATCATCAAAACAGAAAAATCCGTGACGTCGAAGCCACCTGTCTAATTGAAAATCAAAGGTGGCTGAGCAGGCAACGACAACTACCAGATTAATCAATAACTTAGTAACAACATCGAAACAGAAAAATCTCTGACGTCGAAGTCACCTTTCTAATTGAAAATCAAAGGTGGCTGAGCAGGCAACGACAACTACCAGATTAATCAATAACTTAGTAACAACATCGAAACAGAAAAATCTCTGACGTCGAAGCCACCTGCGAATATGAAAAATCCACCCATCAAAATTTGTTCCTTCGGACGACGCTCGCATTCCCGCAGTATCAAGAATGTAAAAAATGCATTCCTCGAAAATCCAGATAATATTCCTGGAGATATACCAACTGCTAACCGGGATGCATTAGAAAATTACAGCAATAAAAATATTATACGAGAGCCGGATGATATGAGAAGGTTATTTGAACTGGTCTTAACCTCTGAAAGCCTATGGAAACCAGGACGTGAAATCAGGATTGCATTTGTGGGCGGAACCAAAAAAATCAAAGACAAAGTGAAGTCAATTGGAAATGAGTGGTTGCAATATGCCAACCTTCGTTTTAAGTATATCGCAGACACAGAATTAGCACACATCCGCATTGCATTCAATAAAAAAGAAGGATCGTGGTCAGGTCTTGGCACGGACAATCTGAGTTATGATTCGAATGAGCCCACGATGAATTTTGGATGGCTCGATGCAGACACACCTGAAGAGGAATTGCGTGGAGTAGTATTGCACGAATTTGGCCACATGATTGGTTGTGGTCATGAACATGAAAGTCCTAAGAATGGTGGCATTCCCTGGGACAAACCAAAAGCACTAAAATATTATATGGATTCACAGGGATGGAGCGAAGAAGAAGTTCAGGAACAAGTATTCGCTAAATACACACACGATCAGGTCCGAGGAACACGACTCGATAAAAAATCAATTATGATGTACGCGATTCCTAATGCGATAACGATTGGAAATTTTCAGGTTGGGTGGAATAACGAGCTCTCCAGAAGTGATATATCTTTTATCAAAAGGATCTATAAACATTCTTAGTTCAAATTAGGAATTGAAGATGAGTTGGTGAAGAAATGCATATGCAATCCTGATACATTCACTGATGATTACATAAACCTCCCGGTCTTTAAGGTTCTACTGACTAATCATCTTCCTCACTGCGCCAGATATCCACCATCAATGGGATAGTAGGATCCCGTAATAAAAGAAGCTTTATCAGAATTAAGGAATAACGATAATTCGGCGACTTCTTCAGAAGTCCCTAATCTGCCTATCGGATGTAATCCTTCAATCGCCTTGAGTGTGGCCTCGTCTAATGAATTTGTCAGGAGGGGCGTGAGGATATA
>JALYSC010000554.1 GCA_030855005.1 Bacteroidota bacterium
GATCAGGATCCCTTTCATAGGCAATTCGACTTGCCATCACATAGGTAGTATCCTCTTTCATTCGTTCGGCAATCTCCAGGATATTAAAATCAAATTCAGCATGTTCCTGGATAGGAACTAACACCTGCATTTCCAGTGTCGGCACACCTCCTTCCCTTGTCAGATATGGGTGATAGGCTATATTGGTGAGAGTAGGTGCATTACGCAAACCTGTTCTTTCTTCCACTCCCGTGCTAACCCTTCTGCCATCTGTAAAAGCAAATTCAGGACGATGACAGCTCGCACATGATATGCTTTGATCAGCGGATAAAATGGGATCATAAAATAACCGTTTTCCTAATGCCCAACGCTCAGGTGTATATTCATTATCATTTGGAATATTGGGTTGGGGAAATCCATACGGAAGACTAAAAACAGATTGCTGTAATAGCAATGGTTGTTCATCATTGCAAGCAATGACAAACAACATCATCAAGATGCACAAACTGAAACGTATTCCGAATAAAATCATTTTCATGATATCAACGAATCACAAGTTTTTGCGTTACTACGTGCTGACCTCCCTTCATTACAGTTACCATGTAGATCCCCGGATGAGTCAGATAATCTAGAAGAATGGTACCCTGAGAAGATGCAAGAGTGGTAGTCTGTATCAGTAGGCCTTTGATATCATACATCAGCAATTCTAATGGATAATCAACTTCTGAAAAATCATATTTCACAAGGACTTCTCCATCGGATGGATTGGGAGACAACTCAAACAAAACCCCAGGAACAGGGGCCGAAGTCGAAGTAGTTTCAGCGACACCATAGACAAATCGTGAATTCTCAGCAAGCAATTGCGATGGACCGGAAGAAGAGTGCGAAATAATACCGGCAGATGCGTCAATCCCATTCAGAAAAGCCGCATAATTGGCTTCGATGTGGATTACCAACTGATCTCCCTCAACATGATCAATAGGATCTAAGCTAACCGTCCTGTAATTGACATCACCAATGGAATGAATTTGAAAATCATAGATAACCTCAGTTGAATCTGTGCCAGCTAAACCCTCCGCGGCAATAAAACGATATCCTGGATTCCATCCCCAATGCATGGTAGGATTCTGAGGTGCCAGAGGATGACCATTAGGATAGGAGGATGGATCCAGATGATTGTGTGCCGCATCCACGCCAATAGAAAAACTGATTTGCTCGAGCTCAGATAATTCAAAAGATCCTAATGAAAAATCTGTATCGATTGCAGGATCCACCAGAAAATAAAGGTCCGGTATCATGGTCACCTCACCTCCATCATGGATCAGCCTGATGTCAGAAATATAATATTGCATGCGGGTCATCTGAAAATAGTACCCCATGTTACCTTGGGCAATCGTTTCGTATGAAAACGGCAGATCACCTAGTTTTTGATCCATGTGAAGAGTCACATTAACCTGTGCCATCGAGAAGGTCATGGAACTTATGATGACGATAATGAGTAAAATAAATTTCATATTAAATGCTTTAAGTGTGATTTATGATTTGTGATTTGTGCTGTGGTAACTATAAGGATGCGGGATAAAGAAAAAAGGAAGTCCCGCATGAAAAGAAGAATAAGTCCTGTCCATGCGGGAATCTCTTCACAATTAATGTTTATGTTTTTCACCCTCATCATGTTGATGAGAACCTGCATCATGTTGATGTTCGCCAACACCATGATCATCACCTGTATTTAATTCACCGGCTTTTCCCTCTTTCACATCAAGAGTAAAATAGGATGTATGTAATTTGCCATTTGTCTGGAATTGGAAAAATGCCCTGTACATACCTGATTGATCAAATTGAGCATGTAGGTCTAATTTTCCCTCCACTTCTTCAGGATGTACATGTAAATATCTTTGGCCATCACCTGAAATAACTACCAGATGTCCTTTCGCTCCCATGACGGTTTCGAAATTGGTTACAGGCTTTCCTTTTTCTGTGACCTCAACTCCCATGTGAATCATGTTATTGGTCAGAAACTTTCCAGCCTCAGGCTTCAAAACCACTGTATAACCATCTGCCAGGTCGGATAATTTCTGGGTTGCAAAAACTTCAGGTTTTTTCGATACCCCATTCACTGTCCAGGTACTGCGGGACACCTGGTTTCCTCCACCGGAAGGATTATAGTCTGAGAATATGATATACTCTCCTCCGGCAGGAAATGTTTCCTCGATGACATAAGATC
>JALYSC010000555.1 GCA_030855005.1 Bacteroidota bacterium
GACCTGAATATCCTGAGCTTTCTTCATCATCCACATCATCTAAGATGATCGTCGGCAATTCTCTTTTTATATCCGAAGCGGTAGTATTAACTTTAATGGCACCAAGATCCATTCCTTCTGAAGCCTGCATAATGCCGGTATATTCGATGGTTTCATTCTTGATCTGAAAGGTCAGATACACCGGAATTCCTTCTTTATGTTTTATGGCAAATTGTCCAAGCTCATCTGTGGTAGCCTGATGAGGGAATGCAGAACTAACCAGGATACCGGGTAATGGAGATCCGGAAAATTCATCTGTAAGAGTTCCAGTAAGAATGACTTGGGAAAAGCCAGAGGTCACAAATGTTAATAAAACAAGACAGATCAGGTGGTTTCGACACATGGGCGCAAAGGTAACTTTCTTCACCTTATCTACCAGTCCGGACATTATCTATTTAACGTCATTAAAGACGAATATTTGGTTAATAATTGGCAGTTTACCTTTGGCATTCAAATTTTTCAACAACCTTCGCCTGATGAAAATCTGGATGACCTTGTTGACCTGTATTTGCTTCGTAATCAGCCTATCTGCTCAGAAAACGTATGAAGTTGCCTGCATCGCCTTTTATAATTTTGAAAACCTATTTGATACCATAGACAGCCCGGACACTGATGATTTTGAATTTACACCTCTGGGTACCAATATTTACAATTCTTATGTCTATAAGGACAAATTAGAGCGACTCGCCGGAGTTGTTGGCGAAATTGGATTGGATTATACCCCTGATGGTCCAGCCCTATTGGGAGTTTCGGAGGTAGAAAACCGCTCAGTTCTGGAAGATTTTGCCAGGCAGGCCGCCGTAGCCAAACGAAATTATAATATCATACACCAGGATAGTAAAGATGGTCGTGGCATTGATGTAGCTCTCCTCTATCAGCCCAAGTATTTTAAGCCTGATACCACTATTTATTATTCCCTGGTTTCAAGCCTTCCAAATGAAGAAGTAAGATATTCACGGGATATTCTTATTGCTATAGGTGATTTGAATGGGGAAAAGGTAGCAATCAGTGTGAATCATTGGCCATCACGTCGTGGTGGTGAGGCTACAACTGCTCATCTGCGCAATAAAGCCGCTACAGTCAACCGACATTTATTGGATAGCCTGTATGCCGCAGGAACCGTAACCAAATCAATAGTGATGGGTGACCTTAATGATGATCCTATCAATGACAGCGTACATAAATTCTTGAAAGCCGGTCGTATCACAGAGAAGCTGCTTACAGATGAGATGTACAATCCGATGGAAGACTTTTATCGGAAAGGTTCAGGGACTACTGCTTACCAGGATGCTTGGAGTCTCTTCGATCAAATAATCCTAAGTAATCAAATCGTAAGTGACACCAAAGGATTTCATTTTTACAAAGCCGGCATTCACAACCCTGCCTATATGACCCAAAAGACTGGTAAGTATAAAGGTTATCCAATGCGCACTTATGCAAATGGTGTTTATGCTCACGGCTACAGTGATCATTTTCCTGTCTATGTTTTGTTGGTGAAAGAAAAAGTATGAAATCGGCGTTAATTCTGGACCAGGCATTCCAGGAAATTCTTCAGCAACTCGAATCGAGTAAAGAACATTATTTCGTTACAGGTAAAGCAGGTACCGGCAAATCAACCTTATTACAACTTTTCCGAAAGACTACGCGGAAAAAAGTTGTTGTCCTCTCTCCTACCGGCATTTCTGCATTAAATGTAAATGGTCAAACCATTCACTCCTTCTTTCAATTTCCTCCCAAACTGCTGATTCCCCATGAAATATTTCCACAGAAAAGGTTGACAGGTTTATTAAAAGCAGTGGAAGTGATCATAATTGATGAAGTATCAATGGTGCGCGCAGATGTAATGGATGCAATTGATTATTCATTGCGCATGCATAGACATAACATGGAGCCTTTTGGTGGGCTGCAGATGATTTTCTTTGGTGACTTGTTTCAATTGCCGCCTGTGGTCTCAAGCCAGGAAGAGAAACATTATTTCAGAAACATTTATTCGAGTCCTTATTATTTCGCGGCGAATGTATTCCAGAAAAATGTTGATGTGCAGATGATTGAACTAACAAAAGTTTATCGCCAGAATGAACGAAATTTTATTCGACTGTTGGATGCGATCCGTACAAACCAGTTTGACTATGATGATCTTGAAGTTATCAATGAGCGATACCTCCC
>JALYSC010000146.1 GCA_030855005.1 Bacteroidota bacterium
CTAATACAAAGTTCAAAGCTGCCTTCAAGATTTAGAGATGCTGATTGAATCCGCAGATAATATGTTTCTCCCCCGGTCAACCCTTTGATTGTGGATTCACCATACGCATTGCATCCCAGTTGTACAAGATTGTCGCATGTACCACTATATACAATCATGGATGCTAAAGTTTCGAATGTGAGTGGAATGCCTCTGACGATAATACCGGTTGCACCGACAGGAAGTTGAAAAGTATACCAAATGTCATCATCATATACTGCATGGCAAATTTCTTCTCCATCTCCTGTAGCTCCCGTTACATTCACAATCAAATTCGCACATGTTCCATCAGCAGGAATCTCCGGATAAGCAAGTGCGTCCGGACATAGATCATTAGCAGGTGCAATTAAGGGAGCGCTTAAACATAACCCAAATTCAAACAAGCGCGAGTCGCCTGTATAAACACGCAAATAATACGTTTCACCTGGGGTGAGACCAAACAAACGCGATGATTGTCTATAATAATCCTCCATACAAAAAACGGGTTCAAGATCCCCGCATACCCCTGAAAATACTTCATAGGCATGATCGGCAAATATGCCAAGATTAGTGATCCTGACATTGATGTATGGCACATCTGGCATTACAAACGAATACCATACATCTACCTCTCCATTACCACAATCAGAGAACTGTGAGATGGTAGCCCAAGTGACATCAACATCGAGTGTGGTGCAGGAACCGTCAAGAGGTATTTCCGGAAAAGGAATCGCCCCTGTACACTCATCGTTTGCAGGTGGATCAGGAAATAAACGCAGGCAAATATTATAATCAGAAAATGCATTTTGCTCTCCGGTATAAACTCTCAAATAATATGTAACTCCTACTTCCAGATTTTTCAATCTTCCTGATTCACCATTACGATTAAAACATTCATGATTTGCATCTCCTCCACAGCTCGTATACAGACATAATATATGCTGTGTATTGCCGGAATTGGTAGTAATCTCATAAATTAAATTATTACCTCCTTCAGGCACAATAAAAGAATACCATAGATCATCATCTGAAAATCCAGGCACACCTTGATTGAGACCACCAGTAGCTCCCGTATTGTTGATATTCATAGTTGCACACGAACCGTCTACAGGAATCTGAGGAAATGCAAATGCTCCATTACACTGATCATTACCCAATGTGGATATAGAAGGAGTAGTGGCGAGGCAAATATTAATGTTGCCTGAAATTCGATCATAATATTCCCAAAAACGCAGGTAATATGTCCCGGGCTCGTAAGCAAAATTCATCAGAGTAGGCATCAGGTTATTTTCATCCGTATCATCCAGGCATGATAATTTCACAAGATCATTGCAATCCGTATCCTGCCGATAAATGCCCATAGCACCATCGACAATCGCATCATCGCCTGAACCTGCTGCTGTTCGTATAACGATATCAGATCTCTCGGTTAATTCAAATTTAAACCAAACATCACCCGTAGAATAACTTCCGCAAGTAGGTTCATCAATAGCACTATTATTAGTTGCAAACTGCCAGGCTATTGGGGTGTCCGGGGTGCAATCATTTCTATCTTCTTTCGCTGTAATACTAATGGCTCCGCAAGGATCATCATTGACAGGTGGTATTAACACGGCAAGGCATATGTCATATTGTGCCCCACCTGGCTCCTCAGTAAAAGTTTTAATAGTATAGGAAGAACCCGGAGTTAAATCAGAGAAAACTCCTTCACCATTATAATAGCATTCAATAGGAAATAAATCATCACAACCTCCACGCATTAGTCTGACAACTTCGGTAGTTGTATTTCCATTAGAAATGATATTAAAAGAGAGGTTGCTAATTCCATCCGGAACAGTAAACTGAAACCAAACATCATCATCAGCGATGCCATCGCAGAAATCGGAGCCGGTTCCAAATGCTGCTGTTGAATTGACACTCACCGTCGAACAACTTCCATCAAGCGGTACGGCAGGAAAAATAATCGAGGTAAAACAATGATCATTAACCACATTGATGGCAGAAGGAATTGCCGCTACACAAATTCCATCAATGCCACCACTGACTTTGCCTGGCCTATCCCAAAAACGGATATAATAAGTGCCAGCCGGAATTCCTTTTTCTTTTATCTGAGGCATATTGTCAAGACCACTATCATCGTCACAAAAAGCATATTCCAGATTGAGCGAGCAATCAGCTCCGACATAAAGTGCCATGGCGCCATCAGAAGTAGATAGTGATCCTGTTCCGGCAAGGGTAGTAATAACAATATCAGAAGTTTCACTAAGCGTAAATTTGAACCACACATCTCCTCGCTCATAAGATCCGCATCTTGGTTGATCAATAGCCGGGGTAGCTGTTGCATAGGTCCATGAATATGGATAGTCAGGAAGGCAGGTTGTATCATTCACAACAATAAGTTCGATAGCTCCGCAGGGATTGTCATTGACGATTGGAATAAAAACACTCGGTTGAGCAGTCACACAGATCCCACCAATATTTCCGGATATACTGTCATGTGTATCATAAAATCGAATAAAATACTTACCCGGTAATAGTTGTGGTTCAAATAATTTCGGCATCAGATCAGCTCCCTGATCGTCCTGGCAATTAACTTCAGTTAAGGGGCCATTACAATCATCCGATGTATAAAGCATCATAGCTCCATCTGTGATTGCATGATCACCAACACCTTCAGTAGTAGAGATATAGACATTAGAAGTATCAGTGAGTACAAATGAAAACCAAATATCACCAGTGTTGTACGATCCACAAAATGGTGATTCATATCTAAAGGAAGAAGTTGCATTGGACCAACTAATCGGTATTGATGGGGTGCATGTTTCTCCATTCAACACTTCAAGGGACATTGCTGTACAAGGTTCGTCATTATCTGTACCAGAAATCAATGGAATGGTGGCCAGACAAATACCGTTAATGCTTCCATTAGTGCGATCATTATAATCCCAAAACCTTACATAGTATTCTCCTGCCGGCAATCCCTGGAGAGAAATCTGCGACATATATCCGGCACCACTATCATCATCACATAGCACCTTGTACATTGGGTCACTACAGGTCCCCTCGCTATAATACAGTGCCATGCCGCTATCACTTATACCATTCATGCCTAACCCCGCCAGGGTAGTAATGAAAACATGGGCTGGTGAGTTTAATGTAAATCTATACCAGACATCACCTGTAGAATAACCTCCACATCCCGGAATAGGAAATCCTGGTGTAGCTGTCGCATCAGTCCAGGAAAGTTGTTGCGTAGGTGTGCATACACTTCCTGTTTCTGCAACTATTTCGATTGCACCACAGGGATCATCATTGACAGGCTGTGCAAAAACAAGTATGGTTGCAAATAAAAGGATGAAGAGGAGAAACAGGGATTTAAAACTTTTCGGTGACATAAAAAGGAGTTTAAGTGGGTTGACAATACTTAAGATTGTACATTTCTAATACAGCGAAGTGATGAATTTTCAGGCAACCCATTTGGCGACTTTTATAGTCGGCTAAGTATGTTTGATAGTTGGGGGAAAGCAATTGATATAGTTTTGCCAATTGGCCAAGAAAAATGATCGCATAGACGGTTAAAACCAGTCTGGATATATTACCTATAAGTCTAGGCCTATCCTGCAAAGACAGGAACTCTGCTGCAAATCCAATTTATCCAGGAATTAACTCTATCGCTGAACCAAAAGCCTTAGGATCTTGCTGTCACGGTGCTCAATCAGGGATACCAGATAAATCCCAATTGGCAAATACGGTATTTTAATTTCCTGATCTTCAGAAACAGTATTTGAAAAAAGTATACGCCCATCGATCGTCATCACTTTGATTTGCACAGAGCCTGAAGAAAGCCAGCTCCAGGGTTTATAGAAGTAATTATTAATTATTTCTATATCAGATGGTACAAGCCCCGGAATAGCGGGAGCAGCTCCGCCAAACAAAATATTTTCACCAGCTCCTTCAAGAAAATTATTAATAATTTTAAATGGCCCGGGACCATTGATGCCTGAGATCGCCTGTGCATCAAATCCCACACTATGAAAATCCGAAATATGGGAATCAATGATAGCTCCATCAGAACAATCCAGCCGAACACCATATTTCATGATCTCTGCATTCGTATGTCCATGAACATAGCATCGGTCGATAATCAAATGATGTGGGACTTTATCAAGTGTATTTTGCGCATTCGATCCATCACCAAAATTGATGAGTCCATAGCTATTGATAACATTGTAAGCTGCAGTAAATTCAATTCCAACAAACCGGTAATGATGTGCTTTTGCAACAGTTTTGATACATGGAAGGCCGGAAAGATTGGTTGTAATAATTTTAGGCATCGCTGATCGTTGCTCAGGTAATCCGGGATCTCCTGTAGCATTAAATGGTTCTACGCGCATGCCCTGAGCAGGCAGGAGATCCATTCGATTCGAAATCAAAATGATCCATTTATCATCATTGCCTTTGTCCGGCAGTAAAAATCCTCCATTGAATTCTACACCCGCATCCAGGATGATAATGGTTCCGGGATCAGCATCATTGATAGCTGTCTGCAAATCCGAATAATCCCGATTGACTGGCCCATTGTTATTCTGGCGTATCCAATAGTATCCGGAAAGCAAGTCACAATTGTGGATGTATTCGGCAATGCAGGTTCTACTTGCGCAATACACAACAAACTTTCAAATACGCATATTACCGTTCCGAATAATATCCTCTTGAGCTGCATAAATAGTAGTGTAGATAAAACTTCAATGTGAATAAGTTAAAACGATCATTACATCCTGACGAATCTCTTTACCACCTTTTCTTCATTGATCACCATTTCCAGTAAATAAATTCCTTTCTCCAGATACGATACATCAATAGATCGTTGCTCGTTGTTAAGCAAATGTCGTCCTGCAGCTTTTCCATCCAATGAATACAGCGTACAAGACAATGGACCTGTGGTAAAAATCTCTCCACGAATATTCAGGACAGTCGTTGCAGGATTGGGATAAATAGCAATCCCCGAAGCGGTTATAGATTCTTTAATGCCTGTGGTGATAGATATCGAAAAATAAGTAGTATCGGCATCACATCCATTACCCGCGATAAGAAAAGCTGTATAGTCTCCATCAGAATAAATATGATCAGGATTGATTTCAGTGCTGGTCTCGCCATCTCCAAATACCCATAGGTAGTGTGTCGCTCCCGATGAACTATTAATAAACGATACAAAGCCATCCAGATTGGTAAATGTTGCATCTGCTTCCACTGAAATAGGTGTAGTGGTTCGCGCTGAATCTGCAATGCCCTGGCTCATATTATAGTAAGTACCACTTGGTGATGTTTGCAGTATAAGAGCTCGCACCATGTAGTTATATGTTCCAGGAACAACACAGGTATCATTAAAAGAAGTCGAAGTCAAAGGAGCTGTGTTTAACCTCATGTAAGCTTCCTCATTCAACCGCCGATATATGTGATAGCCAATTACGCTTTCCGGTGAGGCCGTCCAGGTGACATCAACCTGCGATCCATTCGCCTGTGCAATGACATGCGAAACAGGAGCAACAATATCATTGCGCAATGTCGGATCACCCATAAATGCCATATGCACTAAGCGGGCGCCAAAGTTGAAAAAATAGATTCCATTATTGTTTTGTGAAAGCCTGACATCATAGCCAATATGCTCACCCAATCCCATGTGATGGAATTGCCAATGCGGACGGCCACTCCACACATTGGTCAGAGCCCTACCCTTAGCAAGCGGTGCACGTAAAAAATTATCAGGCGTATCCCAATCACCGAAATAAGAGCCAAACAACATCGTAAAAACCGTTTGCACATTTCCTATTGCAAAATCATTGGTAGTGCCGACGCCACCTGCACCCTGGTACCAGCCACCACCACATCCATACGACCATAAATAACTGCTGTCGTTAAGTGTGGGAAAATATTCTCCGGTTATCACATTATCCTTCCCTACCAGGGGTGCGGCATTTTTATAACCACTTGCTGCAAATGCTTCACCCGAGAAATATCCAAAATTGTCATCGACTAATGCACGATGTACTGGATGGAAAATTTTATGGCGGTACTCATGATCTTTATCGAGGTAGTTACGTAACATCTCTTCCTCCGTCAATCCGATAGATGGCATGTTATAAAAATCTACTCGTCCGATCTGCAATTCTACATCTGATGGAATCAATCCCTGATCAAATTTTCCATCTTCAGGAACATTGTGATTTCTTGGATCGCCTGCAGTCGTATTATTTATGGCATTGTCCGTCCAAACACCATTGACATCCGCATAATAAACATCCGCCGGATACGCACCTGTATGATCACCATGTCCATCTACATTTATTTCACCACTATATGGTACAGGCACGCGGCCCAGGATCAGGACGGTTTTTGTGCTTAACGGATTCTGACTGTAAGAATCCTGAATGAGCATTTTGACTATATTAACTTTCATACTCCGAGGCACGACATGCCGTATCATTTTCCATCCATCTCCTTCAAAGTCCTCTTCTAAACGATCAATTTCTATTGTCAGGGCATCAGCAAATGTGCTGTCAATCAGAAGAATGACATTGCCTCGTTTTTCAATCAGCGGTATTTTAATACCTGAATTAATATATCCATCACCTGTATAAGTTGCAGCTTGTTTATAAACTCTGTACTCATAAGATACACCAACACTAACTGCCGTATCAACAAATGAATTCTCCGCACCAGGGACAGTTCCATAGACTGCACCCCATGATGTGCCATTCTTTAATTTGCGATAGATAAAATGGTTTGTGGCGGAGGTGTCGGGCACCCAGCTTAATGAAATACGCGGTGGGACTTCCTGCACTACAGCCGATAATTCAACACTGGCGCTACGGCAGGATTGGCCGAAGAGATGAAGACTAGTAATGTTAAGGAGAAGAATAATAAGTAATGGCTTGTTCATACATGTGTGTTTGGAGAATCAAGATAGAAAAAGGTTGGATGCCGGACCTTACGAAATGGGATGTAGGATTATTAACATGGAGGTTTCCCTACGAATGACAGATAAATGAGAGCCGACAAAGTGTCACATGAAGATAACCTTTATGACACCGGATTTTCTCGCCATAAAACGGATTTAGGCTAAAACCATAATGGATTTAGGGAATATCCGTTGAATCAATATTGACGGGGGTTTCAGAGGTATTAAAATACGCAGATCAAAATTTAC
>JALYSC010000556.1 GCA_030855005.1 Bacteroidota bacterium
CCCTTAGTCTGATCAGATTGGGAGTTGCACTTATCCTTGCGTACATCCTATTGGATACACTAACAAAAACGGATATATCGGATACTATGGCGCCTACCAGAAGTACTTCCGGTACAGCACCACTCTCCTATCCCAATGATGCCCTCGGAGGCTAGAAAAGTCGACCTTCTTCTTTACATTCGCACAAACATCCTTTCAAGCAATGAAATATTTACTTTATTCCCTTTTCGGCATCCTGTTCTTAGGATTAATTTCCTGCAAATCTGAGACTAAGCCCACTACCGAAGTTTCGACTGAACAATCCGAAGCCCAGGTATTTATAGATAAATACAACACTGAGTATGCCCGTCTGTATTATGCTTCAGCGGAAGCCGCCTGGAAAACAAACACCGAGATCCGAGAAGGTGATACCATCAATGCTTATAATTCAAGAATAGCTGATGAAGCCTTGACAGCATTTACCGGAAGTGTCGACAATATAGAAAATGCAAAAAAATATATCGCACTAAAGGATAAACTTAGTCTGCTACAAGCAAGACAGTTGGAAGTGATCCTCTATAATGCAGGCAGCGATCCGCAAACCGTGGCAGATCTCGTAAAAGAAAAGATTAAAGCCTCTATAGCTCAAACCGAAAAATTATTTGGTTTCAGTTTCAAACTTAATGGCAAAGCTGTCACCACCAATGACCTTGATGCGATCCTCAAAACAGAAACCAATCTTCAAAAAAGGCTTGCTGCCTGGGAAGCAAGTAAAGAGGTTGGTAAGGATCTAAAAAGCGGCCTTGTTAATTTACGCCGATTGAGAAATGAAACAGTACAAGCACTTGATTATCCTGACTATTTCTCTTACCAGGTTTCTGATTATGGATTGTCTACTCCGGAGATGATGGAAATGATGAAACGTCTTAACCAGGAGCTTCGTCCTCTGTTCAGAGAACTTCACACATATACCAGGTATGAACTTGCCAAGAAATATGGCGTCAATGAAGTTCCTGATTACTTGCCAGCTCATTGGTTACCTAATCGTTGGGGACAGGACTGGAGTTCTATGCTCGAAGTAAAAGGCTTGAATATTGATAGTGTGCTTGCTTCAAAAAGTCCTGAATGGATTGTCAAAGAGGGCGAATCACTGTATAAGAGTTTAGGTTTTGATGGATTACCTGCTTCCTTTTGGACCAAATCAAACTTATATCCGTACCCGGTTGATTCAACCTTGAAAAAGAATAATCATGCATCAGCATGGCACATGGATCTTAAAAATGATTTGCGCAGCTTGATGAGTGTCGAGCCCAATGCAGAATGGTTTGAAACATCAAATCATGAGCTAGGTCATATCTATTACTACATGGCCTATAGCACACCGGAGATTCCTATCGTATTACGCAATGGTGCTAATAGGGCTTTTCATGAAGCACTGGGTAGTATGATGGGAATGGCGGCAATGCAAAAACCTTATCTCTCAGGTCGTGGGTTAATTCCTGCCAACACAGTGACTGATTCAATTCAAATCATGCTTAAGGAAGCACTAAACTTTGCGGTCTTTATCCCATTCGCTGCAGGCACCATGAGTGAGTTTGAAAAGGCATTGTATTCTGATAATCTACCAGAAAGTGAATTCAACGCGAAATGGTGGGAACTGACAAAACAATATCAGGGAATAGTTCCTCCAAACACTCGTGGTGATCAATTTTGTGATGCCTGTACAAAAACGCATATCAATGATGATGCAGCACAGTATTATGACTACGCTTTATCCTATATCATCCTGTTTCAAATTCATCAGTACATAGCAGATAACATCCTGCATCAGCCGGCTACTTCAACCAATTATTATGGCAGTACCGCAATTGGTGATTTTCTCAAAAAAATCATGTCAAGCGGTGCGACTAAAAATTGGCGTGATGTGATGAAAGAGGCAACAGGTGAAGAAATGAATGCAAAAGCCATGGTAAAATATTTTGATCCACTCATGGGATGGTTGAAAGAACAAAACAAAGGACGTAAATACACGCTTCCGGAGACTTTGTGAAAAAAGATATAGTACTGTTACATGGTGCATTAGGTGCAGCAGATCAGTTTGCTGAATTAATTACCGTTCTTTCGAAAGCGTACAACGTTCTTGCATTTGATTTTTCAGGTCATGGGAATACGGCGATGAGATTGCCATTTTCCATTAGCTTATTTGCAGAAGAAGCGAAACAACTT
>JALYSC010000147.1 GCA_030855005.1 Bacteroidota bacterium
ACATCCACACGAATGGCATCTGAAACAATCCTGCATTTGGGATTCTGCAGATTGACAACGCTATTGCTATAGAGATATCTGAAATAATAAACTCCTGAATTGAGGACATCGACCTGGTAATCTCTTCCAATCTCATTCAAAATGTCAGTGTAAACAAATCCTGAATCCAAACTCATCTGCCACTGGACAGATCCGGTGTCACCTTCAATATGAGCTGACAGTACTGGGAAAAGTGAATTCTCACAAATCCTACCTTCGGGTTCAATGGAGATGGCGGCAGCAGGACCGCATGCTTGAAAGCTAATATTATCCAATGCAAGGTCATTACCTGTACCACCCGGTGCATTATTTCTCAAAGTCAATCGCAAAAAAGTTTGACCAGGGGTGGTAGTGAAAGTAAAGCCATAGGTATGCCATAATTCATCCTGTGGTATCTGACCTGTTGTGTAGACTACTGCATTATCGATCAGGAAAGTCACGTTGGGTAAAATATGTCCGGTAGTGCTCCGGGTAATGATGTTAATGATATCGGCAGAAAACTGGTACAATGTGTTCTCGCAGATATCTACAATATCCTGTTCATAAAATATACCTGGTGTGAAACTGGCATTGACTACCATCATGTATCCATTTGGATCCGAGCTATTATCACCAATTCTGAGCCAGGTACCAAATGAGTTTGACCATTTGGCCATATCGCTGGTCAGCGTATATTCGCCGTCGTCAGGTGGGACTGAAGTGGTGTATTGGAAGCCAGGAGCATATCCAGGATCACTTTGATAGATGACTGCGGCCCCACTACCAAAGGAACCATCAGTAAAAATATTATCACCGAGATTACCGCTACACAATACAACCTGGGCAGAAGCTTCAAAAGAACTTATCCCTAATAACAATTGCAATACCCATAAAATAGAGGAAAACCGGATCGGTTTTATAAATTGCATCATTACCTCCATATGAAGTAAAAATAACCCATTTCCCGGTCACTCCTGACGACTGCATATGACCCACCCGAGGCACGACATCCCTACATCTACTCCCATCTGGCTCTTTTCGATTGCATTGCTAGCATTCGTAGCATTAAAAATCCCTAATCTTGGACTTCCTTTTTTCTGGGATGAGGCCGGTGTATATGGTAAAATGGCTTTTGAGTTTGCCACGCATGATCTGAGTCTTCACCCCAAAGCCATAGATCAATGGCTTTCCCGGGGTCATCCACTTTTATTTCCCAACCTCATTGCTCTTGCCTGTAAATTGTTTGGAACGTCAGTGACTATCGCACATGCAGCAAATTTTGTACTCGCCTGCACGCTTGTTATTTCAATGTTCTTTCATTTGAGCAAAGCCTTTCATCCCTGGGTTGGATTAGGAGCCACTCTTATATTAATGGCTATGCCATTATTTTTTACGCAATCTGTTTTTGTATTACCTGAAGTAGCTCTTGCTCTTGCGTTGTGGTGGACAACCTGGTCATTTATTCATAAAAAATTTGTGCTCTATATGCTGGCAGGAACCATGGCTATCCTGATCAAAGAACCGGCTTTAGTCTGGATTGCCGCGCTTTTTGGTTGGTCCATTGTCTTTGATCGGATTGCAGTATATAAAAAGTTTCTTTGGCTGGTCCCCTTTATTCCTTTTGGAATATTTTTGCTCATCCAAAAACAAACTTTTGGGTGGTATTTCTTTCCATATCACACTGGTGGTTTTGATTTTGCACCAAAGCATATCATTGCCAATTTTGGAAATTTCATGGAATACCTTTTTTGGAAACAAGCACGAATATCCTGGGCTATTGTAATTCTGTTCGGTGGTTTTCTTGCATGGCGTAAAAAAAAGAAACCGGAATCTTCCTTGTTCTTCACGACGAAGCCCTATCTGGCTGCAATATTCGTTTCGATTGTTTACATCTTTTTTTCGTCCACTACTTTTTTTGGTGAACGGTATGTCATTGCAACTTTGCCTGTCATTTGCTCACTTCTTGGGTATTCGATCTATTACGGCCTTGCTGGTAGAAGACCTCTGTTATCGTTGGTATTGATTTGTATTCTCGTGATTTCTTCATTTCCGTATATGACCTCCAGGACCTTCACATACGATAATGATATGTCTTACATGCGTTCGATTCAAAGTTCGAAGAAAACAATCTCCTATATGCTGGATCACAGCATGCTTAACCAGGGTGAATTTCATGCAACCATGCCTATCATTCATGCACTATCGGACAACCGGTTTGGATATCTTCCCGAAGATTCTACTGCACGTTTTTCGACGATAGTAAATAAGAAAACCAAATATGTGGTAAATGTTGTACCAGGAACTGGAATTGAAAATCCGGAAAACTTTCCGCTTGATACACTGGCTCATTGGATAGATCAGGATATCAAAACAACGATTTATGCTGTATTGCCCAAGGATACCATCAATATTCAATAAAGAGTTACGGAATGTATTCATTTGATCTATCTATTGAAATCAATCAGCCTATTGAGAAAGTAATGGAGCTTTACCAGAAAAGGATACTGCTGCCGCAATGGCAACCTGGTCTTGTGTTGGATGATAAAATAACCAGCAAGACAGGAGAACTTCAGTATAAAATGACTTTTGGATCCGGTCGTCGTAAGCTCGTTATTACGGAAACCATCCTTCGTAATGATCTACCGGAGCACTATGATGTGAGGTTTGAATTGAAAGGGATTATCAACCATGTGCAAAATACATTTGTCCCTTTGTCGCCTTCTGTAACGAAATGGACATCTCATGTTGAATACCAATTTAAAGGGCTGAAAAATCTCATTGCTACTTATATGCGTTCTAATTTTGAAAATCAATCAGGCATCCTGATGAGAAATTTTAAAGGATTTGCTGAAACGCATAGGTGAAATTAGGCATGAAATTTAAGACAAAAAGACCCTCGAATTACATATAATTAAAATTACTTACTTAGCTATAAATGAGACAGTTACACCGATTAACGTATGGTTAACAGCAAATCAAAGTGTGTGACAACTGTTGGATAAAGAATGTCGTTACATTTGATCTGATAATTGTATCGAAAACAAATTTAATTTCCTGATATGAAACATTTACTTGGAATACTTGCCATCGTCCTAATGGCTTCTTTTCAGTTAGCTGCACAAGCTACAACAACTGAAGAAGTAGGCAATCCTGCTTCTAAAGCAGTCTTCACTCTTGCATCAGATATAGTAGACTACGGTACTATTGACCAGGGTGGAGAGCCTTTGCGTCTTGCAAAATTCACTAACACCGGTACTGAGCCTTTGATTATAACAGGTGCTAAAGGAAGCTGCGGTTGCACAGTTCCTAACTGGCCTAAAGATCCAATCATGCCAGGCGAAACTTCTCAGATCGAGATTCGCTATGACACTAAGCGAGTTGGTGCTATCAACAAAACTGTTACAGTAACTACTAATGATGCAGTTGGTAAATATACCATCAACGTAAAAGGTACGATCAATGCAGTAGCAACAGAAGAAGGTTTACCTGAAAAAGAAACCATTTTTAAAAAACCTAATTAATCGAAAACTTTCGATTACAAAGATCAAAAGCCCGGATGTGGAAACGCATTCGGGCTTTTTCTTTTTAAATTCATTAGCAGAAAGTAAGCTGGTATACCAAGCATCATCATTGCTTATTTTCGCCCTCCAATTGATCACACTATGCTTGTCCTACTTTCGCCTTCTAAAAATCTGCATAATCATCCACTTGCTGCTCATCACACCACCCTGCCGCGTATGGCAGATGACAGTGTGAAACTGATCGATGTCCTTCTCAAGCAGACACCGAAGTCACTGCAAAAACTAATGGACATCAATGACAAGCTTGCCAAACTTAATGTGGAAAGATATCATCAGTTTAGCTGGCCTCATACTGCGGAAAATAGTACTGCTGCCATGTATACTTTTCGCGGAGAAGTTTATCTGGGTCTTGAAGCGAATACCCTCACGAAAGCAGAAGCTGATATAGCTCAAAAATATATACGGATTCTATCAGGTCTCTATGGCTTGTTACAACCTTTGGATTTAATCCAGCCCTACCGGCTTGAGATGGGAATAGAATTAAAAGTACGTAAAGCGAAAAGCCTGTATGAATTTTGGGGTGATCGAATCACTCAACTTCTCAACGAAGATGTTGCAGCGACCAAATCAAAATTTATCATTAATCTGGCTTCGCAGGAATATAGTGCTGCTGTCAAAATGGATCAGCTATCAGTTCCTGTTATTGACATCCATTTCCTGGAATTCAGGAATGATAAGCTTCAGTTTCTCTCCTTCAATGCGAAGCGCTCCAGAGGCTGGATGGCCCGCTATATTGTGCAGCACAAACTGATAAAGAGCAGTGACCTTAAAGGGTTTGACGTACAGGGATATGGATACCGGGAAGATTTGTCGGATGCTAAAAAGATGGTGTTTGTAAAGTAGATCCAATAACATATCTAAAATTCTTGGTTGTAAATTCCTAGGCCCTTGTTCATGGACCTGATCTCTTATGCTGAGGATTTATTCAGTTATTATTTGGGGGAAAAACATCCAACCTGGAGGAGTATATAAGGACAAGGCAAATTAATTCTCATGATTAACTTTTCTTATCGGAACAGTGAAGCTAAGCGTAAACTTGGCAGGATTATAAAACTCAGTTTTAGTAGATAAGAACTCAGGATAGGCATCATGAAAAAGGATATCATAAAGTATTGCAGGGTCTTTTTTCTGAAAATTAACTATTCTATATGCTAAGGCAAAATGACAATTCTTTAGTTCATATTCCATCTGAGCGAACAATTCTAGTCTGGAAAATTCAAAAAGCCATTTATTATTTATTGTTGCTTTGTTTGAGGATCTTATGTTTTTATTAAAAGGAAATTGAGCCAAAATTGGTAGACCTAATAACACTCTGTTCCCGTGTAACTTAAATAACTGAATATCTGGAGTTATACCCAATTGTAAATTATGGATAAAATAAGATCCAATATATCTTATTTCTCTGGTCATCCCTCCGTTCATATAAGGATGGTTAAAGGGTCTGCTAAAATTGGATTTAAATAGCGAATATCCAAAGTTTAATTGGATACCATACTAGTCCTTTTTTAGCAGGCCCCAGTTAACAAATAGATCATATTGATGATCAAAGGGGTAATTTTCCCTACTAATGACTTCATTACCCCAAGAAAGCTCAAAGAATCGCCTATCCTGCGATTGAATTGAATATCCCAGACCCACTTCAAATCGTGAATTATTATCTTTCTCTTGGGCTTTGATATTGCCCAATGAAACATTAAGATAGATGGCGAATAAAAGAACTAAATGCTTCACAATTCTATTTTTTTGATTGATAAATTAATGAGCAACTATTAATCTGGATCGAGTAAATAGAAGACCAACTCTGGCTTCGATAGTGTAGATCCCACTATGAAATTTTTCAGTATTTATATCTATTATCCCTGTATATGAATCATAGGTTTCTGCAAGCATCAAATTCCCAAATATGTCGTACAAAAATATTTCTACTTTAGTATTGTTCAATTGCTTTCCAGATATGGTCTTTTCCAGATTAGAAATTGAAACAGATGTAACATTTTGAGCCGGGTTAGGGAAAAGATCCATTTCGATACTGTAACCGCAAGTATAAGTAGGACAAAGAATCAGAGTCCTGCTGTTATTTCCACAAGGATTGGTTAATGTAGCATCAATATATGCCCACTCATAGGGTGGACTGCCATGGCTATTATATACTAGCGTAAAATCAATTTCATCACAAAAGGTATCAAATTCTTCTTTTGTACTATTTTCATCCCATACTGTACAATTATCAGCATCCCCTTGATACTCAATCACAATTGAGTGACTTGATAAATCCTGACAAATCTCAATGTAACTGGAATAAGTTTCATCTTCTCCATTTACCGTAATACTTACAATCTTCGGAATACCCACCCATACTAATTTCGTGACAATCATGCTATTGCACCCTAGGGATGAACCAATTGTAAAAGTAACTGTAGCCGCCCCTGAAGCAAAAGCAGCAGCTCTTAATGTTGCAGTGGTGCCTGAGCCTGATGTACTAGCTCCGGAACTTGTAGCAAAAAGATTAGTTGGAGTTACTGACCATGTAGCTGTTTTAATCGAGCAAGATTGTTGAGGCTTAAGGTAGTATTCGAAGAACAAATATATGAAGCGCCCGTAATGTGTGGTGGTCGATCTGTATTTGTTGATGTGCTTGCTCCTAACCAATCACTTAACCGTGTAGATGATGTGCCCCCACCAGTATAGGAATTAAAGACTCTGCCATAATAATCCGGATCTGTAGGTGTACTGCAAAAGGATGTACCTCCATGCAATTGACCAACGATTCTGTGGCTAAAATAATCAAACAGAGGAGCTCCTGAACTTCCGCCTTCTGTAATACCTTCATCCCACGAAACTCTTAGATGATCTGTTCCAGAGCCTTGCCATCCATCTATAACTGCCTGATCATCGTCAATCGAAATCTTTTTAACATCTCCACTTGGATTATGTATACTTGCGGTTTCAAATGGTGAATAATCATTCCGGTCCCATCCAGCCATTGCAAGAGTCGGCCTACCAATCACATTTCCCCAAAGCTCCAGTAAAGCAAAATCAGAAGTTGACCAGGAAGCTCTAAGGAATGAACCTGAAAAGGTAATCCACGATTCCGGTTCACTACCTCTGCAATTATTCAAATCTGTAGGATCTGGGCTGTCATAATTAAACCTATATACATACTCGTCAAAATCATCATCATTATTTACAATGCAATGATTTGCAGTAAGAAAAAGCGGAACCATATCTTGACAAGTTCTATTAATTAAAGCTCCAGAACAATGCCTTTCACCATCAACAATCATCAATCCAACAGCGTCTCTTTCTGCTTCGAAACCAAAGCCTTGACCACAATTTACATCAATGGTGCATGTGCCAGAGTCATCATAATTCCTACCACTTGAACCATTATAGATGTTATCAAACCCATATGCAATACTCTTTATTTCAACATTAAAATCTTGGAATTCCTTCTTAGGAATAAAAATGGAAACTATTATATGATCCCCATCAATAATATCACTTGAATATTTGCTCTCATAAATTACGTTTTCTGTAATCGGACCACTCAGCATTGTTCCAAAATTATTATAAATAAACATTTTTGTGCCGGGTGTAAAGTTAAGGTTTTTAAACTGGACA
>JALYSC010000148.1 GCA_030855005.1 Bacteroidota bacterium
GGATTGGAATTCAGCTAATGGAGCCATCAGTTACTCCGTTCAATATCGTATTGCCGGTGGTACATGGTATAATTTACCCGGAGGCCCATTCTACGATACTTGGGCTACCATCAGCGGATTACAACCCGGCACATCCTATGAATGGAGCGTGCGAACTAATTGTTCAAACGGGTCTTACAGCTATTGGTCATACTACGAGTATTTCACTACACAGGGATACTCATGCAGCACTCCGACATGGCCTACAACTTCCAATATCACTCAAACATCTGCGAATTTCAGTTGGGATCCGGTGTATGGCGCACAGAATTATTCAGTCCAATATCGACTCCTTAATGGTACCTGGTATGATGTTCCTGGTGGACCTTTTACCAATCCTTACGCCAGTATCAATGGCTTAAATCAAGGTACTACTTACCAATGGCGTGTGAGAGCTAATTGCTCAAACGGACAGTACAGTTACTGGACTTCCTCTGTTACGTTCACCACATTAGGTGGATCGTATTGCACGGCTCCTACTGGTTTAGTTACAGCTAACATCACTCAGAATTCAGCAACATTTGATTGGGTTATCGTCCAGGGTGCAGAAAATTATTCTGTTCAATGGAGAGTTGCAGGTGGCACATGGTACAATCTGTCAGGTGGTCCATTTTATAATACGTATGTAAATGTTTCCGGACTTACTCCTAACACATCGTACGAATGGCGTGTAAAAAGTCATTGCACAAATGGAAGCACAAGTGAGTGGTCCAATATCGCCTACTTCACAACCCTTGGATATTCATGTTACACACCAACATGGCCCACTACTTCGAATATCACTGAGTCCAGTGCTAATCTAAGTTGGGATGCTGTAGCCGGAGCTCAAAATTATTCAGTCCAATATCGCCTTCCAAATGGCACCTGGTACAATGCACCAGGAAGCCCTACAAATAATACTTGGCTTGCACTCACCAACCTGAATGCGAATACAATGTACGAATGGCGTGTTCGCGCCAATTGTGGTGGTGGTCAGTATAGTAACTATACTTATCCAACAAGTTTTACAACATTGGGGGGGTCATATTGTATTGCACCTAACTGGCTCAATACTTCAAATGTTGGACAGAACACCGCAACATGGGAATGGTCAGCAGTTGCCGGAGCTTATAGCTACTCAGTTCAATGGCGCTACCCCGGAGGATCATGGCATGATTTATCTGGTGGCCCATGGCAGGTAACCTGGTTAAATGTTGGAGGTCTTAATGCATGCACAACATATGAGTGGCGTGTAAGAAGTAATTGTTCTAATTACTCTTATAGCTCATGGTCTTATGTTGAAACATTTACCACACAGTGTTATAGCTGCAGTACACCTACATGGCCAACGACTTCCAATATTGGCGAAACTTCTGCAACATTCAGCTGGGATCCTGTCAGCGGTGCTGTTAGTTATAATGTACAGACTCGATTACCAAATGGAACATGGTACGATATCCCGGGTAATCCGGTGTATGGAACATCTACAACCGTAACTGGTCTTAATCCAAATACTACATACCAATGGCGCGTGCGTGCTAATTGCAGTAATGGAAATTATAGTTACTGGACTTCAGGTACCACGTTTATAACACAGGGTCAGTCCTGCTACGCACCGAATTGGTTATACACTGCCAATATCACCCAGACATCCGCGTCGCTTGACTGGAATGGAGTAAGCGGTGCTGTAAGTTATTCTGTGCAGTGGCGTGTTCCTGGTGGTACATGGTATGATTTGGATGGCAATCCATGGACAAGTTCATGGGCCGATATCAACGGATTACAACCTGGCACTAATTACGAGTGGCGAGTGCGTGCTAATTGCTATAATGGCAATTACAGTGGTTGGTCATATGTTGCCTTTTTCACAACGCTTGGTGGATACTCATGCAGTACTCCTACATGGCCCACTACTTCTAATATCACACAATCCTCAGCAACATTGAGTTGGGATCCTGTGTCCGGTGCACAAAATTATTCTGTACAGATACGTCTTCAGAATGGAACATGGTATGATGTATCAGGTGGACCATTCTACAATACTTCAGTAACCGTCAATAATTTAAATTCAAACACTACCTATCAATGGCGCGTGCGTGCCAATTGTAATAACTGGCAATACAGTAACTGGACTGCGGGTACGACATTCACGACTCAGGGAGGATCATCCTGCAATGCACCTACTTGGCTGTATACAGGAAGTATCACACAATCTTCCGCTACTCTCGATTGGTCTGGTGCTTCAGGTGCTGTAAGTTATACTGTTGAATATCGCATTGCTGGTGGCACATGGTACACATTGTCAGGTGGTCCATTCTATGATTCATGGGCTTACATCAGTGGCCTGCAATCAGGTACTACGTACGAATGGCGCGTAAGAAGCAATTGTTCTAATGGTGTATATAGCAGCTGGTCATCTATAGCATACTTTACTACATTGGGTTATTCATGCGGAGTTCCGACATGGCCTACCACATCCGGCATTACACAGACCACAGCTAATTTCAGTTGGGATCCTGTATCCGGTGCACAGAGTTATTCATTACAGACCAGGTTGCCAAATGGTACATGGTATGACGTACCTGGCGGACCATTTACCAATACAACAGTAACTGTCAGTGGCTTTAATCCAAATACAACTTATCAATGGCGTGTCAGAGCTAATTGTAGTAATGGTCAGTATAGTAACTGGACATCAGGCACCACCTTTACGACTACTGGTGGATCAGGCGGTGGCAATGATTATTGCGATAATGCAACCACACTTACAGTAGGAAGCAGTTGCTCATATACAGGTGCTACCACAATTGGTGCCACAGCAAGCACTCCTCCTCCTATGGGCAATTGTTCATCGACAGGCTATAAAGACGTGTGGTTTAAATTTACTGTACCGGCTTCAGGCATTGCAACTATACGCACTACAGCAGGTAGTTTGACAGATGGCGTCATGGAAGTATATCAAGGTACATCATGTGCAGCATTGACATATCTCACTTGTGAAGATGACAATCTGAATGGTAATAATTCTACCATGCCTGTTGTCAATCTTACAGCTACACCCGGTGCGACAATCTATATTCGCCTCTGGGGCTATTATGGTAGTGCTGGTACTTTTAGTATCTGCGTTATAGACTACATGTCTGTCAATTTTGCAGAAGTGGATGATGCAGAGCAGCCTATCGATGGTGAGCAATTGGATGAAGTAGAAGCATCTCCTGTAGTGAAAGAAGAAGTTACCTTCTCACCTGCATCACATGTTTCGCCAAATCCAACAAATGATGTGCTGAATGTACGTGTTGATCAAACCGAAGATGCATATGTGACTGGTATCATCATGCATGACTTATCCGGTAAGGTTGTATTACGTAAATCATATCAGTCTGAGGGCACTATTGAATTCCGTGATCAACTGGAGGTTTCCGGATTCGCACCTGGTATGTATATTCTTCAGATCATGACTACTAAAGGTATCATATCAGAGAAAGTATCGGTGATCGAATAAACACTGAAATAAAATCTGAATACAAAAAAAGAGCCCCAGTCAACGGGGCTCTTTTTTTTTCACCTATGCTTATGCACTTTGGAAGTCAAAACAAATTCCTGACATTTGCAGCATGAACAAAAGATATGTCCTCCTTGCGATTGGTGCCATTCTGTTGGCACTTGCTGTCATTTTTATGTTTCCTGCCTGCACGCCTGCACAAAAAAGCAACAGTCCTGACGCTACTAAAACAGTTGAAGATCCTGTTGTTGCCACCCCACAAACTACTATTGCTCCAACTTCAGATCCGTCAGAGCCTTTTGTAGAGAGAAGGTATACTTTGCATACACTAATGAGTCAGCCACTGGTTCCGCAAGCAGAGCTTATCGTCAATAAGGATAAATGGGTCCTGAATTTTAATAATGGGGAAGAGCTCATCTATACTATTACTACCATGAGTAAAGGCAATTCGATATGCGGACATAATGCCATCGATAGTAAAGGAAAGGAATGTATGCTCTGCATTACTCCAACTACGAAAGGCGCAATTGTGCAGTTTAAGTATGATACCGGTGTCTTAACTTATCGGGGCACTCCTATTTAATTTGTAACACACTACAAATATGCACTGTACTTCATCGCTAACTTAATATATTGACCCATTCCATCCTGACCATTGCTTCGTATGTGTGCATTAACCTTATAAAGAAAAGCTCTCACGGGTAAAGCTTTGAGAAATAAAAGTGTGAAAGGGAATAAATTAAAGTCCGGTTCGCTTTTCCATATGTTCGGGGTAGCGTGCGCCGGTAACCTGGATTTTCGAAGCAGCCCCCTCAATTTCTAATAGATCTTCGTTCGTAAGTTCTATTGTAGTGGATCCAATATTTTCCTGTAATCGATGCAATTTTGTAGTACCTGGAATGGGAACGATCCAGGGCTTTTGAGACAATAACCAGGCAAGTGCGATTTGTGCGGGAGTTGCATTTTTTTCCATCGCTACTTTTTTCAACAGATCGACTAATGCCTGGTTAGCCTTGCGTGCATCCTGTGTGAAGCGTGGGACATTATTTCTAAAATCGGTACTATAAAATGTAGTGTTCTGATCTATCTTGCCTGTCAGAAACCCTCTTCCTAATGGACTGAAGGGAACAAAACCAATACCTAGTTCTTCGAGTGCCGGAAGGATGTCCGCCTCAGGTCCACGTGTCCATAACGAATATTCGCTTTGCAATGCTGTAATGGGCTGAACCGCATGAGCGCGTCGTATGGTTTGTACGCCTGCTTCTGAAAGTCCGAAGTATTTGACCTTGCCCGCAGCAATTAATTCTTTTACAGTACCGGCTACATCTTCGATAGGGATCCTGGTATCCACACGATGCTGATACAGGAGATCAATTGAATCAACCTTAAGTCTTTTGAGAGATGCTTCAACAACTTGTCTAATATGATCAGGATGACTATTCACATCGCTCCAGCTTTTTTCATTTTCCGGATGGGGAGCGAAGCCAAACTTTGTAGCAATGATCACTTCATTACGAAATGGCGCAAGTGCTTCTCCTAGTAACTCTTCGTTTGTGAAAGGTCCATAAACTTCCGCTGTATCAAAAAAGGTAATTCCTTTTTCCACTGCTGATCTAAGCAGGCTTATCATTTCTTTTTTATCGCCGGGCTGACCATAGCCAAAACTCATGCCCATGCATCCGAGTCCGAGGGCAGATACTTCCAATCCGCTGTTACCTAGTTTTCTTTTTTGCATAACAACATTTTTTTTACTATCCAAACTTAGCCTGAAGTTGTAAGTTACAGGTATTGTATTCAACCTTTTTCAGGTAATGGATTCGAAGACCTTGCACAATCAACAGCATACTTCGCAAACCATCGTGTTGAATCCAGAACAGTCGTACTTATTTTGTTAGCCTTGATGATAACAGGAACCACAGTACAACCCATGATAACACCTTCAGTTCTCAGTGGTTTAAAATTTCAAGGTATCAGAGTTGGTAGAAAAAATGCAATTTTACGATTGGTCGCTTCTAAATAGAGCAGGAACCAATACTGATCTATTATCATAAAGAATTTAAAAATGAAAGTCAGACTACAGGGAAATACAATTCGACTTCGACTCAAAATGCATGAGACCGATAGGTTATTCGAAAATGGAATGATTGAAGATGTCCTCGAGTTTGGTCCCGGGGATGATGAAAAACTTCGCTTTCAAATAATAAAGGGTGACGAAGATTTCGCTATAGTACAAGAAGGATTAACGATTGGTATTGTGGTGCCAGGTACTCTAATCGATACGTGGACAAAAACTGATCTGGTTGGGTTTGAAGAATCAATAACTACGAGTAAAGGGATAGCAATTAAAGTTTTAATCGAAAAAGACTTTGCCTGCCTGGATGGTGTCCGTGAAGAAGAGGAAGGATCTTATACCAATCCGGAGAAAACTTGTTAAAAGATAAAAGATAAAAGATAAAAGATAAAAGATGAAAATTATAGTTTCAGAAGTATTACATTCTTTTCGCGATTTGCATTGCCGCGCGACAAAAATTTAGTGAGTAAGTTTAAGAATTTTACTTTGCGGGCTCATAGTCTTTGCGCGCCGCATTCCTGTGTGTTTTAACGCAGATTGCGCAGCTATTATTTAAAAATGAATTTGCGCAAATTTGATCTGCATTGCTCACAGGTTCACGATTCACGAATTACGATTCACGCAATGCTTTTCTCACTTCCGGCACCACCTTCGTTGCAAAAAGCTCCATGCTCTTCAGGTTTTTCGCTTGTGGTAAATTACCCATGCTCATCTGTGCAAGAAAACGTGTGAAGCCAAACAACTCATGTTCGTATAAGATCTTGTCGATGACCTGTTGCGGACTTCCTACCATCAACGAAGCTTCGGGCAATCGCATATATTCAAACTGATCGCGGGTTAATGGTTGCCAGCCACGTTCTTTGCCGATGCGGCCCATCACTTCAGCATAGGAAGAAAAATATTCTTCACCAGCTTGTTGTGAATCCTCTGCGATATATACATGCGTATTTATTCCAAGCTGAAATGGTGCAATATGTTTTTGCGCATTCCATGTATCTCTATACAGCTTTACAAAAGATGAAAATTGTTTGGGCATGCCACCAATAATTGCGAGCGCGAGCGGAAGTCCTAATTTTCCGGCACGAACAGCACTTAACGGAGTGCCACCGACTGCCTGCCATATTGGAATGTGATCCTGATATGGCCGCGGATAAATGCCCATATTATAAATGGATTGTGATTGCTTGCCTTCCCAGATAACACGTTCCGAAGCATTCAATTTTAGCAACATATTCAATTTTTCCTCGAACAGCTCATCATAATCTTCGAGGTCATAACCAAATAAAGGATAAGATTCAATGAATGAACCGCGACCCACCATGATCTCTGCCCTTCCTGCTGATAACTGATCCACTGTAGCAAATTGTTGATACACGCGCACCGGATCATCCGAACTCAACACAGTCACTGCACTTGTCAGCTTGATTTTTTTTGGTCTATACCGCAGCGGCAGCAAGGACTGTTGCCGGTGATGATACTGCATAATCTACTCTGTGATGTTCGCCAATTCCAAAAACATCCAGGCCCAGCTCATCCGCCAGTTTGATCTCTTCTATCAATTCAGTAAAGCGTTGATGCGTAACCGCATTTTTATCTCCTGGAGTTAATGGCAAATCAGCGAAAGTATAG
>JALYSC010000557.1 GCA_030855005.1 Bacteroidota bacterium
TTGAATCAAGATTACCGGTAGGTTCATCTGCCAGAATTATAGAAGGATTGTTGACAAGCGCACGTGCTATTGCCACTCTTTGACGCTGACCGCCTGACAATTCATTGGGTTTGTGTGTCATACGATCCTTTAGACCAACTTGTTCGAGCACATCTTCGGCAAGTTCTATTCTACTTGATTTTCGGAGTCCGGCATATACGAGTGGTAATGCTACATTTTCAAGAGCTGAAAGGCGAGGAAGAAGATTGAACGTTTGAAATACAAAGCCAATCTCTTTGTTCCTGACTGCGGCCAGCTCCCCATCTGACATCTCACTTACCAATTGGTCATTGAGATAATATTGACCTGAAGTTGGTGTATCAAGGCATCCCAGGAGATTCATTAGTGTACTCTTTCCTGAACCTGAAGGTCCCATCAGCGCTACATATTCATTCTTATTGATCTGCATGGTGACAGACCGAAGCGCATGCACCTGTTCTGTCCCCATGAAATAGACACGAGACAATTCAGATACTGAGATAATCGGCTGGTTACTGCTCATATAATCAAAAGTATTGCTTTTCAAACTTGACTAAGCAAATAAATGGATGATGTAGGCTATCTAATCGCTGAAGGTTTTTATTTTACAACTCCTAATGGTATCTTTTTTAAGCTTTGTTTCAATGCCTGCATCCAAATCTATTATTAAACACGTGGCTGTAGCCGGTAATATCGGCGCAGGCAAGACAACGCTCTCTACCAGGCTGGCCCGACATTTTGGATGGGAAGTTCATTATGAAGACACGACCAATAATCCCTACCTCAGTGACTTTTATGATGATATGCATCGGTGGTCATTCAATCTGCAGATCTATTTTCTCAACAGTCGTTATCAGCAGATCATCAATATCCGCAATGGCGATAAGACGGTAATCCAGGACAGGACGATCTTCGAAGATGCATACATATTCGCGCCAAACCTACACGAAATGGGATTAATGGCGCGCCGTGATTTTGAAAATTATTTTACCCTTTTCAAAAACATGAGCACTCAGATTTCTCCACCGGATCTGCTCATCTACCTACAGGCAAGGATACCTACATTAGTGAAACATATCCATTCCCGTGGCAGAAGCTATGAAGGAAGTATGAGTCTCGACTATCTGAAGAGGCTCAATCAGAAATATGATGAATGGATCGATAATTACAAGGAAGGTCCTTTACTTGTAATCAACGCCGATGATATAGATTTTGAAAAAAACGCCGAGGACATGGGCAAGGTTATCTCTCTCGTGAGCAGCCAGTTACACGGATTGTTTTGATCCGCTTTAGCTTTTCTCTTTATGGGCTCCGGCGATAGTAGCACTTTCGTCTATCTGGGTCTGGTCTGGTTGAGCCACAGTTTCCGACTTATGCGAATTATCCAGTGCAATGCATCCTGCAAAAAAGATCCCGTGTAGTAGTATAGAAACTACAAAACCCATGATTCTGGTTGATTTTTCCCGATTGGCACTCATATTGGTTAGTTTTAATAAAAGATGAAGTACATGTCCGGCATTGAATACGTTTTATTTGATCGTATGACTTTCCGAAAAACGAACCTGTTACTTTTGATATTGTTAAATCTCTTCAAATACAAATTATTCCCCCTAAAGGCAATATTCATATTATTAAAAAAAATAATACCATAAACTGTGCCAAACTTGCTTCATCCATATTACAGCCTGTTAAAGGCATGTGAACCTTACAACGCGTCTTTGCTCGCAGTCACTAAAAATAGGAAAGAAAAAGAGATCTTGGAGTTGTACCAGATGGGTCAACGGTTGTTTGGTGAAAACAAACCACAGGAATTAATCATCAAGGCTTCCTTGCTACCAACAGAAATTCAATGGCATCTGATTGGTCATTTGCAAACAAATAAAGTTAAACATGTGCTGCCCTATATATCCTGTATACATTCACTGGACAGTCTTAAACTCTGGCAAAAAATCGATGAAGAAGCGAAGGTGGCCGAACTGCAGATCAATTGTTTGCTTCAGATTAAAATTGCTGCAGAAGACACAAAATTCGGATGGAATTTTGAAGAATTAATTAACGTGCTGGAATCCGGACAAAATGCAAACCTTAAAAACGTAACTATTATTGGTGTCATGGGCATGGCCACACTTACTGTTGATCAAAAGCAAATCCGAAGGGAGTTGCAATCACTTAAAGAGCATTTC
>JALYSC010000558.1 GCA_030855005.1 Bacteroidota bacterium
ATACCTGATCTGTCACAATGCTACAATAGAAGCGCTGTCAAGACAAAAGCCAAGAAACCTTACAGAGCTCGAGAAGATCAAAGGATTTGGAGAACGGAAGATTGCGAGTATTGGGGAGGATGTGATAGCGGTATTGAACGCATTTTAAAGGATCACAAGATCACACACGGGATCACAGGAGCACGGGATCACAGGATCACTGGAAAGGGAAGATCACATGAATAAAAATCAAATGAAAATGGAAAGTGCATATAAAACCTTTGAAGAAATGCTCATCTGGAAAGAGGGAATGTAGATTTGTTATTTAACATATGAAGCGTTGGAAGATTGCAGGGACTACGGTTTACGTAATCAAATGGAGCGGGCCGCAGTTTCTATTCCTTCTAATATTGCTGAAGGATATGAGCTAAATTCTGATAGAGGTTTTATCAGGTATCTTTTAATTTCTAAAGGATCAGCAGGAGAGTTGCGAACGCAATTATACATTGCTATCAGAAGAAATTATATTTCTTCTGACTCGGGCAAGATATTAATGTCTCGGATTAAAATCGAAACTGCGATGATCCAAAAATTTATAATTGCGCGTCGAAAAAGAATTGCAACCAACATAATAAAGAAGACTATATCTGTTTTACTTTTTTGGATGTGAGACTTGTATTTACTCTGCAAAGGCAATTAATTTATTTTGCTTTCCTGTGCTCCTGTGCTCCTGTGCTCCTGACATTTAAAACAAACGGAAATAAAAATCGATACACGGTTTTCCCGCGATCGTTTCGACTCGCTCTACGACCACATACATGAAAATATTAATTCAGTCGCAAGTACGTTGTACCCTGCCTGACACGCATCTCCCCGGTACTTGTCCATGATCTCGGCATGGTACCCTGCCTGTTTCTAACAAACGTTGTGTTGTCGAGAATTACAATACCCTGATTGAAGATTGCACCTCCCTGTGTCGGATGATTGCCTCCATATAACGTGATATCAGAAAGTGAAAATACTTTACCGGACTGCACATTAAATAGTCGCGTTGTAAGCTGACCTGATACAATAATGTCATCCGCAGGCAGCGCATCAATCACAAGATTTTTATTGATGATGATCTCCGAAGTAAGGCGAATGGTATCGGTGACCATATTTGTAAAACGAATAGTGTCCCCATCACAAGCTGTAATAACCGCTTCACGTAAAGACCCATTGCTACTATTTAAATTATTGGTAACGAGACGCAGATTTTCAACACCTCTGCAATAACAGTTGTTGTCAAAGAGATCATTAATCGTACACGGATCCTGATCATTACATGCAGCACCCGGAACGCAATCCCTGTCTTTAATTAATACAAACTGATCATCTATTGCTCCGGTCTGCCTTAAGTAAATTACTGAAAGTGTATCCTGTTTAATCTTCAATACACATGATCCCAGCGTCGCGGCGTCATAATACATCACCGGATGATTGAGAGGAGCGGCTTCTGTTTTACCTGCAGAGCCGGTTGTAATGTATACTGCACCATCACCACCTTCAGGACCGAACGGTGCTTTATAATAGGCGCCATCATTTGCAAGCTGACCGGATCCCGCACCCTGAATTCCTACAGTGTGCGTGTTCGTTTGGAATGTAGATGCAAGACCGTAATGTTCATTTACCAGATACGTTCGCTCGTAGGAATGGCTGTGACCGGATAAAACAAGATCAACGCCGTATGTCTCAAATAAAGGCAGAAAGTTTTCACGCATTTGTTTGAGATTAGTTTCTGTATCAGAATCATGCGACCCTTTACTATATGCCGGATGATGCCAAAACGCAATTATCCAATCGGCAGTGGTTCCTACCAAATCATTCTGACACCATTGATGCATGGGACCTGTCACACTTCGGTTCGTGTCATAACTATCCAGGATGATAAAATGAATATTTCCGAAATCATATGAATAGTATGCTTCTGTTCCTGATGGCTCACCACCACACTGACCTAAAGTAGGAAAGGTAAATATGTCATAATACGGACCTGTCTGCGTATCACTATCTGCTGAATGACCGTCATGATTGCCCAGACAAGACCATGCAATGCTGTTTTTCAGTTTGGCTTCATACATGTTCTGAAATATTGCTGTCTGGTACTGCGCATCTGTTCCATCCACATATGCATTGTCCCCAAGGAATAACATCATGTCGGTATGTTGCGACCCGATATAA
>JALYSC010000559.1:0-542 GCA_030855005.1 Bacteroidota bacterium
CCCACCAGCTCCTGATCGAGCACACCTTGCTTGACCACAATAGCAAGATCATTGAGGTGCATATTGCAGGTATTACCTTCATATCCCATACTAACGATACCAACCTGTGGCTTGGCAAGATCTTCTCTTGTCAAGCCAATACCATACAGCATGGCCTGAGCAGCAGGCTGCGTAACATCCTGCGTAATAGTTTTACTGTATTTGTTTAACTCCATCTGAAATCTTAAATCACTCCTGGGAGAGAGGAGATTAAAAATAGTTGCCGCTGAGTCGGGCGGGTAATCAATTTCTTACCATTTTTACGCTGCTCAAGCAGCGCAATAGGGCAGACGATCCCTATAAATATTGGGATCCAAGACTTAAATATTACGATGGCAAACCGTCAGACAGATGCTCTCTTTCAACTAATTCATTCGCTGCAGCGGCATGAAAAGCGAAATTTTAAACTTTATGTGCAGCGTAATTCGTCCAAGGAAGATCTGAAGATCATTCAGTTATTTGACGCGCTCGATAGCATGGAAGAGTACGATGAGGAGTTTTTG
>JALYSC010000559.1:552-2197 GCA_030855005.1 Bacteroidota bacterium
TTTTTGTTGCGAAAAACCGTTTCACTTACCAAACAGCAACTGTCCAATACTAAAGCACAGCTCTATAGACAGGTGCTCGTCAGCCTTCGAATGCTGGATAGTAAGAATATTGATATTCAGTTGCATGAGCAATTGGATCATGCTCATATTCTCTATCAAAAGGGACTTTATCTGCAAAGCCTCAAGATTCTTGATAAAATTAAAGAGACTGCTCGTGCACACAACCAGGTGAGTATCCTGGTGCAGATAGTTTTTTTAGAAAAGAAAATTGAATCACTGCATATTACCCGCAGTTTTGACGACCGTGCCGCTCAATTGATCGCGGAGGCTGAACAGGTTAACGAGATTGTGTTACGGATGACAGGGTTATCTAACCTGGCGCTGCAATTGTATAGTTGGTACATACATCACGGTCATGCACGTAATGAACATGATGAAGCTGAAATTGAGAATTATTTTAATTCTGCTCTAACAGAAGACCTGAAAAAGGCAGAAGGGTTTTATGAGAAACTGTACCTCACACAGAGTTATTGCTGGTATGCTTTTATTCGACAGGACTTTTTGATGTATTTCAGGTATGCACAGCATTGGGCAGATTTATTCGAAGAGTATCCTTTGATGGTGGAACTCGAAACTGCGAGCTACATTAAAGGCTTGCACAATTTATTGACGGCACATTTCAATGTTCGAAATTATACTCGCTTCGAAAAAGACCTTTTAAGATTTGAAGCTTTAGGAGAAAGCAAAGTCGTGACACATAATGATCACAACCGTATCCAGATTTTTGTATATCTCTATATTGCCCGTATTAATCAGCATATTCTGAAAGGAACATTTGTAGAAGGCATTTCGCTGGTACCGATCATTGTTGAAAAACTGGAGGAATACAAGTTACATCTTGATAGTCATCGTGTGCTTGTCTTCTATTACAAAATTGCCTCGCTTTATTTCGGTGCCGGTGACTATGGTACCAGCATTGACTATCTCAATAAAATTATTCACTGGAAAGTTGACCTGAGAAATGATCTCCAGTGCTACTCACGCCTGTTGCACCTTATAGCCCATTACGAGCTTGGCCATTATGAATTAATGGAGCACCTCGTAAAATCAGTCTACAGATTCATGGCGCGTATGGAGAATCTCAGTCTCGTGGAAGAAGAGATGTTTAAATTTCTTCGAAGATCATTTCACACGCCTCCGCAAAAATTAAAACCTGAATTCATTAAAGTCCTGGAGACCATAAAGCAATTCGAGAAAAACAGATTTGAAACTCGTGCACTGGTGTATCTTGATATTATCTCCTGGCTTGAGAGTAAGGTATATGATAAACCTGTGTACACTATTCTCAGGGAGAAATATTTGAGTAAAACACGTAAGTAAGTTCTTCGAGTTTGATTTGCTTTAGTTCTTGTTTTTGAAACTACCCGGCGTTTTGGAAGAATGAAGTTTCGCAGAAACAAATGATTGGAGAAGGCAGGGACCGTGATGAAATCTATCAGAAGGAAGGAAATTATTGGAATTGGATAAACGAAGGAAAAATTCAATCCTTCGCTTATCAGTATAAGATATTAATCCTGTAGATTATCCTTGCACAGGTTGAAAGACTCTTGATCCTTCTACAATCCTCAGTGTTTCTCCGGTAAGA
>JALYSC010000560.1 GCA_030855005.1 Bacteroidota bacterium
TTACTGATCTCTGAATTGTAAGCATGGCCAATATACCGACATTACAATAATGCTCATAACATCAATGACTTTCGTATTGCAGACGTTGGGCAATACATTAGGAACAATTGCAACACTTTTTATTTTAATTGCGATTTTTTCATGTGAGATAATAAAAGGTAACCCTTTTAATTCCTGACCAACAAAGATTTGTCTATCCAAAAGTATTTAATCAATTTCCATTTTGATGATCGAAACTCAAAGACTAAAGATTCTTCCCCTCACCTATGCTCAGCTTGTCAAATACATCAAGGCAGATGGCTCATTAGAATTAGAAATGGCCCTGAATCCTACCTCCAGGACTATGGATCCTGCATTGAAAGAAGCCTTGGAAGAAACCATTCTGCCCAATGTTGCAGATCCAGCGAAGGACTATTTATATTCAACATTGTGGACTGCTATTTCAAAAGCAGAAAATAAAATGGTCGGTGACCTTTGTTTCGTTGGCGAACCCAATGAATCAGGAGAAATCGAAATTGGCTATGGCACGTATGAGGCTTTCCGAAAACAAGGCTACATGACAGAAGCTGTAGGTGGCATGATTCGATGGGCGCAACAACAGAAGAATATCAAATCGATCGTCGCTAATACAGAAAAAATAAATACTGCATCATTCACTGTGCTGGAAAAGAATGGCTTTATCAAAGCTGGTGAAACGGAGGAGATGTATCAATGGAAACTTGTACTATTATGATAAATTAATATAGCGGACTATCCCGGCATGACAATCAAATGGAAATCCATACTCGTTACGATCTTCCTGGCCCTATTGTCAGCAACAACCCTTTTCCTGCTCTATCAAAACAACAAGCTCAAATCACAGGCTGACCAGGACCGAAAAGTAATTGAGCTACAGAAGACATGGATTGATTCCATACGCACAATGGATCAATTAGCGATGATGAGCCTAATTCTGAAAAATGTTGACGAAGAATTAGCACAACATCCCCAAAGAATACTGAGCGATAATATCATAGCACGAATTGCGGCATTAAGTTATTCACTTAAGCCCCATGTGGTAGATCTTCGTGATACAATGCAAGCCCATTTGTTGAGTCCTGAACGTGGTCAATTATTGCTGATGCTTTCCCGAATGAAGATGGATACCGGTTCTTTTCAAAAGATACTACTACAGACCACTTTTGCAGATGCAGATCTGGAAAAAGCAAACTTCCAGAGTGTGGATCTTAGATGGGCAAATCTGGCAGGTGCAAACCTTCGAGATGCTAATTTGCAAAGTGCAAACTTATATGAGACAGATTTAAAATCAGCAATGCTATGGGGTGCTAATTTACAAAAGGCAAACTTGCAAGGCACTTACCTGACCAGAGCTGACATGAGGTGGTCCAACATGAATGAAGCTGATCTGCGAAGAGCAGATCTTTTTGGTGCAGATTTAAGCTCTGCTCAATTACACAAAGCAAATTTTCTAAATGCAATACTGCAGTGGTCTGTTTTGGATGACGCCTACCTTACAGAAGCAGATCTTTCTGGTGTCTTCATGTTCAGAACGAGTTTAAAACGAACGCAACTCCAACAAGCAATACTTCGGGAAACAAATCTTTCATGGGCAGATCTTACAGAAGCCAATCTTTCCGATGCTGACATCACAGGATGTACCCTGAGTAATGCAGAATTAAATAATCTTGTGATTAAAGAAAAACATTGGATTGAAAGTTTGTTTCAATTCGGAGTGCATGGTGCTGAGGCCATCAGGACTAAATATCAAATTATTGATGAAAGTTCGGATACAGCATTCCAATACAGATTGCAAAAAAAATAGTAATCTTCTTCTATGCTGATCAATTCAACTTATCAAAGAAGCTATTGGGAAACCGATTCTCTGACACTATTGATCTTCTTTGCAAAACGAATCACCAGGTCATCAGTATCTCTGAAAGGAATAAACCGAATGCGAAATACCCAGCTATGATAATCCTGAATATCATTGAGGTAATCAGCTAATAATGAAGCTGTCCATTCTGTCCTGCTACAGATTGAATACTTTATTCGCAATGTTTTCCCTAATTCCTGTCCGCATTCATTATTAATCATATCAATATAATTATCCACGGGACCATTATCAAGGTCGGTACGTTGTTCTGTAGTAAAAGTCCCTGTAATCAATTCAGGTAACCTGTTACGCTCATGAACAT
>JALYSC010000561.1 GCA_030855005.1 Bacteroidota bacterium
GATTGAGCCCATGGCAATATATGTGAGGCAATCAGAAGGTTTAGTTTATCGAAATCAGTCACTGCGCACTTATACTCCCAACGATGAATAATTCGCTTTCTATAAGCGCCTTGACCCACACGAGATGTAATTAGTCCTCTCCTTTCAGTTTCATTTGGAGGATTAAATTGAAATTCAAATAAAGGTTCAGCAACTGCAGTTTTATCATTTAACAAATTCAAATCTATTGGCAGATAAAATCCCTTTCGTAAAAAGAAAAATTTAATTCCCATTCTTTCGTTTCCGGATGTATCTAAAGTCGTGAAAGACTCAACTTCAAGAAATACAAGTTCACTGATAAACTTGGCAGCACCTCTACCATTTGCTTCAAACAAAAAAACTCTTTTACCATTATGAAGGTGATTTTTTAAGGCAAGATTTCCTCTTGTCAATTTCATATCCCCTTTTTGGCCTTAACCAGTATATGAAAATACATTTGGATTATCCCATCCATCTTCATAGCCATGTTGTTGTCCTGATGATCCTGAGAAAATAAAAATATATGGAAATTTTGCAGATCCGGAAATTCCACTTTGAGGATTCCCACCATATTTTGAATGGATATCCAATCTGCGATTGTAGGTATGATGTGGAATAAAGGGAATTTTCTCCAATTTTATTTTTTTGTCATGTTTGTTTAATATTATCTCCTAATTAATTTAATTCACAGCTCGTTTGTCGAGTATTTATTCGAACCACTCAATATTTTTGGTTACTTCTTATTCATACAAAAGATAAATTCGCAATTCGCAACCACAATCTACTTTTCACTCATTAAGATTGACGCTTCGCGCCTAACGACTCAAGCTTCACGCTTGACGACTTACCACTCACAACTCACGACTGACCACTGACAACTGACAACTGACCACTCACGCCTCACGATTCACGATCTTTTCCTTCACACTATATGCCTTCACCCCTGTCTGCCCATAATACGTCTTCATCAGCGTATCACTAATAAAGCCCAATATAAAAAACTGAATCCCTATTAAAAACAACATCAAAGTCGTCATGGGCCACAATGTCTCTGACATATCTATCCCATGGAAAAATTGCACAAGCGTCACAACTCCCGAAAGGAAACTTGCTAAAAACAAGAAGATGCCTATTGATCCAAGAATGTGAAATGGTCTAACTGCGTATCTATTCCAATACCAGATGATAATCATGTCCACCAGTCCTTTCATGGTACGCGTGAAATTATACTTCGTCTTCCCTGCTGTGCGGGCACGATGGTTGACAACTGTTTCGCCAATCCGAAAGCCTTTCATTTTGAGAAGCGCAGGGATGAATCGATGCATCTCACCATAAAGGTTGAGATCTTCAAAACATTCACGTTTATAAATCTTCAGCGAACAACCACTATCGTGAATATTATCCTTCACCAACAATTTGCGTAATAGATTAGCCCCGCGGCTTACAAACTTTTTAGAGAAAGGGTCGATACGATTCTTACGCCAGCCTGAGACAACATCAAGGTCTTCTGATTCAAGAGTGTTGATCAGTGCTTGGGAGTCGGTAGGATCATTTTGCAGATCACCATCCATGGTGATGATGTAGTCGTATTGCGAGGCTTTAATACCAGCATCCATAGCAGCAGTCTGACCAAAATTGGTGCGCATACGGATTACAGTGATCGGACCAAGCCTTTTCATAACTCCGAAAGTGCCATCGGAAGATCCATCATCTACCATAATGATCTCATATGGCATGCCAAGCTTTTCACCTGCTGCCACGATTTCAGCGTGCAGCTTAGCGACGTTTTCTACTTCATTATATACGGGAACTACAAATGAAACTCCTTTCATACGGTTGTGGCGGCACCATGATATGCCATATACCAGGCCGCAAATCTACGAATGCCTTCCGCAAGATCGGTGGTCGGCGCATATCCTGTTAACGCCTTAAGAGCGCCGGCATCTGCCCAGGTTGAAACTATCTCTCCTTGCTGCAAGGGATGAAATCGTTTTTCAGCATTTCGATCCAATTCTTTTTCAAGAATTTCTACAAATCGCAGCAAATTAACAGGACTGCTCCGACCAATATTAAGGATGCGGTGTGGTGCTTCATCCGTGTCAGTTCGGGGGATGGTGATAAGCGGAAGAATGCCCGAAATAATATCATCTACGTAAGTAAAGTCCCGCTC
>JALYSC010000149.1 GCA_030855005.1 Bacteroidota bacterium
AATTATTGTTAGTACCTAATGGAATTGCATTACAAGGTTCATCATTTGGAGGTGGCTGCGGATTGAATACATTCATACAGAAATTACCTACGGCATTGTTTTCAAAACCAATCGCAATGTAGTAGGTCTGACCAATGACCAGCTGATCATTAAAATCCAGAATAGAACCATTGGCACAATCCAGTGAAACAGCACCAGCCAATTGACAGGGTGAAGCAGTATATTCTACGAGGGCGATCTGAGGATCAGCATTGAATACAGGATCCACAGTAATTTGTACATCAGGTCCCTGAGCAACGAACGAATACCATATATTATAGCTATCACCGGTATTCCAGCATGGGAATAAACCAATATCTGTAGAGGGCCAGTCATTATTGAGTGGGTTGCCAGCTATCGAAGTAAAACAGGTGGTAGGGTTGTTGAGTACGTTGTTGGGAATAGTAATCGCACCACTGCAAGGGTCATTGGGTGCAGGAATAGGATTATCAACACATAACTCAAAATTACCAATACCTGTACCGTCAAAGTCGCTATTGCTAAAACCTACTACAACGTGGTATTGAGTACCGATGACAAGTTGATTGTCAAGAACAATATGATTTGTGCCTGTGGCACATCCAAGTTCAATTGCACCTGTTGTATTGCAATTGGATCCTGTAAAATCGATCACCGCCATCTGAGCAGGACCGGGACCGCCAGCAGGAATATTAATATCCAGACTCACGCCCACTGCTGTAAATGAAAACCAAACATTATACGTGGAACCTGTAAAACAACTTGGGGTGAGGACGTCAGTAGAAGGAAAGTCATTATTGTAATTTTGACATGTTCCGTCAAGAATATTGATGAGCTGCGCCGTAACACAGGCATCATTAGAAGCTGGTAATGGATTGTCGATACAGATATCGTACAAACCCTGTCCATTATTGGTGAAGGCAACCATCACAAAATAGGTTGCTCCTACGACAAGTTGATTGTCCAATGTGAGTGTTGTGCCGGCTGCACAATCGATTTCTAGTGCGCCTGCTGCTACGCACGGACCTCCAGAGAATTGTACTACGGTGATTTCTGGAACACCTATACCTGAATTGACAATAATTTCAGCACTTGGCCCCTGAGCTACAAATCTGAACCAAACATTGTTGTTGGATCCTGCTGTACAGGCGCTGGGGCCAATGTCCTCATTGGCTCCGGTGTTGTCATTTCCGGTAACGCAAGTACCATTAAGTTGTGAAATGACAATAGCGCCAGAACAGGGATTGTTGGCGGGTTGAGCTATACAATAGAGTGTAGAGACTACACATATGCATAGCAATATCAGTCTTATTCGCATTTTTTGTTGTGTATAATTACTTGCCCAATAGATAAAGTGTTAATGCCCAATCGGTTTCTCTTAGATTCCACAATATACAAATATTGTATTGTTCCAGGAGATTTACCCAAATCTAAAATCTGCAATCTTGACCAGAAACAGACTTAAAATCTGTACTATATATTTGTAAACCAGTCTTTTAAATAAATAACTAAATGTTATGAGTTGCTACCTCACCACCTTTTAAGCAATTTTATCAGCTGACAGAATCACTATTCAGTTCTTTTCAAAAGGAGCAAATGTCACTTTGAAAATACGTCTCATATTTTCGTTTTAAGCTGGAAAAAGGTACTATCGGTAGGAACTTTAAAATCAATACTCGCCAGATACCACATTATAATAGCTCGCTGCCTGCGTTTTGACAAAAAATTTACGGCCTGATGTTTACTTTAAATGCCTGGTGACCTTCTTTAGTCTCTACTATAAGAATATAAAATCCCCCTGGATAGCTGACCTCTCGAGCTTTAACCCCCACTCCATTTCATTCTCTTATATGCTTCAACCATTACCTGTTTGGCCTCTACTGTTAATAACTGAATACCCTCAATAGCTTGCCCTTTTGAATTGGTAATGCCTATTTCATCATAGGCTGGGTTGGGGGTAATCTTAATTCCCCAAATTGAACCGGGTTCTGACAAGGAAGAGATTGTACGGATCACACCAAATAAGAATGTGACAAATCCATCCGAAGTGGCTTCTGATGCGTAATCACAAATACATCGCTCACCTTCCTTGTGCTTGCAGCAATGTTAATTTTTCCGGGCCTTAAGCATTCGAATCATTCCCTGCATATCAGTTCGCAACTCAACATCCTTCCATCCATTGTTAACTGCCAAATCCCGAATGCCATCTGAGCGAAATTCATTTAATTCCAGATAACAACTTCCAGAAGGTGTAAGGGTTGCTGTGCCTTCGCTTAATATTTTTTTATAAAAAATATCTGGATCGTCTCCTGATGGATATAATGCAATCGAAGGTTCGAATTTTAATTCATCCATTAAATTATCCGAAACTTGTTGTCTAAATATATAAGGTGGATTACTGACGATAATATCAAATTTGCCTAAACTATCAAATCCCTTTGTAAGGAAATCATGATGTATAAAGTGAATTTTTAATCCGTGAAATGCTGCATTTTCATCAGCCACAAATAATGCCTCTTCAGAGATATCAATAGATATTATTTCAGCCCAATCACCTAAGTGTTTTTTTAAAGCAACAGGAATACAACCACTTCCGGTACCAATATCCAAAATTCGAATTTTCTTCCGATTTGATTTTTGATCAGATAAAATCCAATAAACTAACTCTTCTGTTTCTGGCCTTGGAATTAACACTTCAGGTGTGACTTTAAACTTCATACCATAAAACCAGGTATAGCCAATAATATACTGTACTGGCTCACCTGCATTGAGGCGTTGAAAAACATCTTGAAGTTTTGCCTCTGATACTTCATCCAGAGATTGACCAGAATGTTTTGGAAAATGGAATAATTCTTTCCAAACAAGATCAGCAATATTATTCGCCTCCCTGCCTGCTGCAATACCTTGGTGCTCAAGTATGGATGCAAGTTTTTTTAAATTCCAAACATCCATATCGAAAGTATAAATGCTGAAATAAGAATAATAACATATAAAAACCAAACCCGGAGGTCCATAATTTCTGAAACTCCAATTTTGTATTTGGCATGAATCAGAAAAAGTAGAACTATTTTTTCAAAAGCAAATGCAATAAGTGTTCCTATTGCGATACCTATCAATCCAAAATGAGGCATTAGTAATAAACTGGCAATTACATTCACTATCAATTCCGCAATAGACACATACCAAAGCAATTTACTATCTCTTCGCGCAGTAAGAATGGTCTGCGGAAAAAATAATTGTGTCAGAGCGAGCAGGAGATAAATATTAAAAATCGAAGCGCTCTTGCGATACTCGAACCCAAATATTATTTCAAAAGCAAACGGACTGATTAAAATAAAGAAAGTGAGGATCGGATAGACCATGTGCATCAATCGGGTAGATCGCTCCTTCAATTCCGTAAGTCCGTCAGGTTGTAACAGTCGGGAAATCATGGCTGTACTAAACCCGGCAGTTAAAGCAACCACCAATGGAAATTCTCTGGCACCATACCTGAATATGGCAAATGAGGACTCATCAAAATAACGAGCCACTAACCAGGCATCAAAACTTCTTGCAAGTCCAGAAGAAACTGCATACATAACAAGAGGCCACGTGGCCGGCCAGATCATCACAATCAAACTCCGAAACCGAAGCCTTTGAATAAACTTAGTCTTTGTCAATACCCAAATAAATCCAACAAAAGCATAGCAAACTAATCCAATCATAACGCCATTGATATCCGGCAGACTATTGAATCCGGTCCAGCAAGCAAACGCAGGACATATCATCACAAATAAAGAAAGCAAAACACTATTCTGTCCTTTAATCAATCCGAGAAAAGGAGCGATCCACACAGGAATAATAAGGGCCTGGTAAAAAATAAATAATCTAATCCCTTCAAGATGCGCCCTGGAAGTAAATAAAGGAATCAACCATTTTTGCCCTGTGAAAAGAACTAGCATTGCAAGAAACCCTCCTATAAGGTACATCCACAGGAATGTAGAGGATGATTCCTTGTCTTTCACCAATCCTGTCGTGGAAAGAAATCCCCTGATAAGAGCATCAGACCAAAAAAACGTCATCAAATAACCACAAAGCATCAACATTTCGATACCACCAACTTCTTCCACTGAAAGGAAACGGGCAATGACAATGGATGAAAAGATTATCCCGGTCTGGCGACAGATCATATAGAACTGCGCCTGACGAATCTCATCATCCACAAAGTGTTTATAAGCAGCTAAAAGCGACATAAAGTCTCGAAAGATGAAAAAATTACACGGGAAGGATTCAAAATAAAATCTCAGCGTCAGATTTTATGCAATTAGCCTAAGCCAATCATCTTATAAGTGACGTTTTAGTTCACATCAAAACACGTGAATTATGTATTCTGAAATCTTGATCAATCGTGACATGAATAATATCGTCTTCGAAAGCAGAAACATGGCCTATGGTGCCTATGCCCTAAGAAGGAAGTATGAAGATCGCATGACTACTGCCATGCTCATCAGCATCTTGTTCTTTATTTCTTTCTTTATTGGTGTCTCCATGTATCAAAACATGAATATCAAGGAAGAGTTACCAATGATGACAGTGGTAAAATTGGAGCCGGACCCGATATTCGCCCCAAGACCATTCATCCCAAAGCCTAAACCTGCAGCCCCTTCTATACAATCCGGCCCAAAAAAACCACAGATTAATAATGTCACACCTACAGTGATAAATGAGAATATTGAAGAGACCAGTAAAATGCCTGTCCAGGACGAAATGAAAGGCAAAGTGATTGGGCCTGAAATTATTGAAGGTATTGATGAAGAAAATTCGGCTGATCCAGGGCTAGTGCATGAACCAGGCACTTCAACAGAGCCACTGGCGATTGAAGTTACTAGTGATGCTCCACGTGAATTGTTTGCCGTAGATCAAATGCCACAGTTTCCCGGGGGTGAAACGGCTATGTTTAAATTTATACAACGCAACCTTGACATCCCTGATCTTGCTAAGGAACGCAAAGAGAATATGGATGCTATAGTTCAGTTTATCATTGATAAAAATGGGCATGTGAAAGATGTGAGAATCATCAAAAGTTCCTCCAAACTGATAGAATCCTCTGCTATAGATGTTGTGAAAGGAATGCCTGTCTGGATCCCTGGACGGTGGAAAGGAAAGAATGTTGATGTCATCTTTAAATTGCCGATAAAAATCCAAATCCTGTAACCTACCGGGATTCTAATTAGAATATAGTTTTTATCTTGATTGGCGATGAGTCACCAGGAGATAACTATTCACTACAACATATACGAACGGCGGAGTTCCTTGCCTGCATCTGATGTTCTTCTTCTACAAAAGGCAGAGGTTGCAAGTAAGTCTGCTTATGCACCTTATTCTAATTTCAAAGTAGGCGTGGCAATCCAGACAACAGAGGGAGAAATCATAACGGGATCCAACCAGGAGAATGGAGCCTTTCCAATTGGTCAATGCGCTGAACGGGTAGCCTTGTATCGAATGGTACATGACCATGGAAGAAAACCGATTGATCGAATCGCAATAGTTGTAGACAACGAAAACCAACTGACACCTGCTTCACCTTGTGGGTCCTGCAGGCAAATTCTGAACGAATACCGAAGTCAACAGGAAAATAAAATCTCACTCCTTTTAGGTGTGACCGGAGATGAAATTGTCTATGAGATCAATGACGTAAAAGACCTTCTGCCTTTTGCCTTTGATGGTTCCTTTTTAGGCCAATAAAAAAATTAAGCAGTTGCCTCTTCACGCGCAGCTATTATAGCAGTGACAGCCAGCAGATCTTCTTCAGTATCTATTCCTCTCGATTCACCCTCACATTCAACACAATGAATAGGAAAGCCATTTGCTAGCCAACTAAGTTGCTCCAGTTTTTCCAATGACTCATAAGGGTGGGCAGGCAATTTTTCTATCGCATGCAAAGCCTGTGAAGTATAGGCATACATACCGATGTGCTTATAGAAGATCCCATGATTAAGCCAGGTTTCTAACGCGACATCTCGTATAAATGGAATCGCCTGCCGACTAAAATACATGGCTTCATTAAGTCGATTAATTACCACTTTAACAACATTGGAATTGTGAATATCTGTAATCGCATCAATTCTTCTCACAAGTGTGGCAATGGTTGATCCTGAATGCTCAGAAATATATGTGGCTAATGAATCGATTAGTGATGGTTCGATCAAAGGTTCATCACCTTGTACATTCACGACATGCGTGACCATGGGGAATTGTGCCAGCACTTCCGCGCATCTATAGGTGCCGGACGGTTGGTCATATCTGGTCATAATCACATCGTATCCCAGCTTTTTGACATGGTTATATATCCTGATATCGTCAGTCGCAACGCAAAAGTGATCAATCGCCCTTGCTTCCTGTACGCGCTCGCATACCCGCTGAATCAGGCTTTTACCACGGATTTGCAATAAAGGCTTCCCGGGTAATCGTTGTGATCCATAGCGGGCCGGAATGATGGCCATTGTACAATAAGCGTTCATATACGTTTGAATAATTTTGGCAAAAGTCTGTATTTAAATTAAATATTAAAAAATTATTTAATATGTAATAACTTTGACCCACAAAAGAATCGATATGCGAACTGGAATTTTACTGGGGTTAATCTGTTGGGGATTGTCTATCTGCGCCCAGACACCCATCATTGTAGGTCAGAATCAGAAGTTCATATATCAAAACGAACATACTGGATTTGTATTGATTGAGACCCTACAGCCAGGCATGAACTTATATCGCCTTTCCCTCCAATATAATATTTCTATTGCTTCCATCCTGGCTGTGAACCCTGATTTGGATCCAAATGCCATTCCCCTGAACTTCCCAATCAATATTCCTATTGAAGTAAGTTCTATCACATTTCAAGCTCCTCCGGGAGAAGGAGAACACATTTGGCTCTGTTATAGAGTTCAGCCTAAAGAAACCCTCTACCGCATCTCCAAAGTATACCTTAATACCAGCCCTGAAACCATTACTGCATTGAATCCTGCCTCACAGACCGGATTATCCATAGGCCAGGTGCTCCATATCGGTTGGTATACTCCAGGAGAATCTGTTCACTTAGCAGAAACCATATCCGGAATTAAACCGGATACACTGGCTGGTACTCCAAAGGACTTTATTAAGG
>JALYSC010000150.1 GCA_030855005.1 Bacteroidota bacterium
AAAGGATGATGATACAGAAATCAGGAATCAATACTGGCAACTTTGATAAAGCAACCCAGCCAGGAAAAGACTTTTACACCTTCGTCAATGGTGGCTGGATGGAGCGGACAGCTATTCCTGCTGACAGAAGTTCGTGGGGAAGTTTTCATGAGCTTTCGAAAGAGACAGACATCAAAGTGCTTTCCATTCTCAAAGCTGAACTATCCGAAGACGGGCCCTCCGCTAACATTGCCGGCAGATTATATGAATCGGGGATGGATAAAGACAATATTGAATCCAGGGGGTTGTCGACGTTAAATTCATTTCTACAAAAAATAAATGCACTCGATCAAATTCAACAGTTGCCTGCTCTTATTGCACATTTGACCACTGAAGGTCTCGGTGCGTTTTTACAATTTAGTGTGCACCCGGATCTCGGTAACAGTAAAAAATATGCAGCCTATCTCGAACCCGGCGCACAAGGCCTTCCAGAGCGTGACTTTTATCTTGATGAAGATGACAAAGCCAAACTTATCCGAGAGAAATATATTGAGTATATCCAAAAAATCTTAGTGGAAGAGGCACACTTTTCAGAAGACATATCCTACGATGCGGCAAATAATATTTTTGAAGTAGAAAAAAATCTCGCCTCCCGTCAAATGTCTAAAGAGGACAGGCGTCAATTAGACAAAATATATAATCCATTTACTATTGAAGAAGTACAGACAAGATATTCGGACTGGAACTGGAACCAATATTTTGATTCACTGGGTGTGGACTCTATCCAACATGTGATAGTTACTGATCCAGGCTATTTTGATTACTTCATCACCACATTTCAGTCGATTCCTTTAATTGTATGCAAACAGTATTTGACTTTTCTATTAATCCACCATTCGGCTCCTTATGCACACAGTTCACTTGAGGAGTTGCATTTTGATCTCTTTTCAAAAACATTAGATGGCGTAGAAGTGATGCGGCCAAGGGAAGAGCGTATGGTTAAAACAGTCAATCAACTATTAGGCGAAGCACTGGGAGAGTTGTTTGTTTCCCGGCACTTTCCAGCCCATGCAAAAGTAACAGCGCTTGAAATGGTAGATGACATAATAGATTCATTTACCGAACGTATAGCTCAGCTTACCTGGATGAGTGAAGCCACCAAGTCTTATGCATTACAAAAACTGCAATCCTTCAAAGTAAAAATTGGATATCCTGATAAGTGGAAAGATTATGCAGGACTCGAAATACAATCCGGAGAAAACGGAAATTTCCTTAGCAACATATTACATACTGTACAATGGAAGTATGCAGCAGACCTGAAAAAAATAGGCTCAGAAGTGGATCTCCAGGAGTGGTTTATGGCACCTCAGGTAGTCAATGCGTATTACAATCCTATGTTTAATGAAATTGTATTTCCTGCGGCGATTTTGCAACCCCCGTTTTTTGACTGGGAGGCAGATGCTGCTGCTAATTATGGAGGTATAGGAGCTGTGATTGGTCACGAGATCACCCATGGTTTTGATGATCAGGGCAGTCGGTTCGATAAAGAAGGTAATTACAAAGAGTGGTGGACAACAGATGATCGTGATAAATTCGCAGCTCATACTGCACAACTTGTTGAGCAATTTGATGCCTACAAACCTTTTGATGACCTGCCACTCAACGGCACATTTACTTTGGGTGAAAACATTGCGGATCTCGGAGGCCTGAGTGTTGCATACGACGCACTTCAGCTTTATTATAAAAGACACGGTACACCACCAGTGATAGATGGTTACACGGCTGACCAACGATTTTTTATTTCGTGGGCAACTGTGTGGAGAACCAAGATTCGTCCAGAAGCTTTACGCACACAAATCAAAACAGATCCCCATCCCCCCGGTCTCTTCCGGGCTGTAGCAGCGCCATCCAATATGGATAGCTTTTACGTAGCCTTTGATATAGAATCCGATAGCCCCTGGTATCGATCAGAAGAGGAAAGAATAAAAATCTGGTAAAAAAAGTGCCCTTTGTTGGTTACATTTTGCCCTTCCCGATACATATACTGATGGGTAAAAAGCATCCATCAAAATGAGCGAGAAAAAATACTGTAAGATGTGCCAGGAAGAAATCCATGGTCGTCGAGATAAACTCTATTGTTCAGATTATTGCCGCGCACAACATTATAATGCACAGTATGCGGATATCGGCAATTTCATGCGAAGGGTCAACTACACCATTCGAAAAAACAGAAGCATACTGTACGGACTCAATCCAAAAGGGAAATCAAGAGCCCACCGTATGCAGCTTATTGACGCAGGGTTAAACTTCGATTACTTCACCAATGTATATCGAACCCGTGCGGGCAAAACATATTTTTTCTGTTATGATCAGGGTTATGTAGAGCTCGAGGACGATTACTATGCGCTGGTCATCAAGGAAGATTATGTGGGTTGAGGCGGGCTGGCAAGCTTCGCGAGAATAATAAACTGATCTACTGAAAGTTGCTCTGGCCTCAAGTCAACAACCTCCAACTCCCTGAGCTTTTCCTCGGGTATCAAATCCTTGAGGGTGTTCCTTATTTTTTTACGGCGTTGACTAAAAGCAATTTTCACAACGCGACGTAATTGTTGAAAAGTAATTCCTTCAATTTCTGTTCGAAAACGAGTCAGTGAAATAACACTGCTCTGCACTTTGGGTGGAGGATTGAAAGATCCCGGCTTGACAGCAAATAAAAATTCGGGTGTATAGTATGCCTGTACCAATACAGATATCACTCCAAAATCCTTACTACCCGGAGGAGAACAAATCCTAACCGCCATTTCGCGCTGAAACATACCTGCCATAAAAGGAACGCGATCGAGATATTGTATACACAGAAATACAATCTGGCTTGAAATATTATAAGGAAAATTACCGGCTATAACGAAAGGAGTGCCCTCTCCTACAATATCATCAATACGAACACGAAGTATATCTCCCTGAATAATTTGTAAAGAGGTATTTCCAAATGTTTTTTCCAGGATCGGGATCATGTCACGGTCCAGCTCAACAGCATATACAGGCAATGGATGCTTGAGCAAATAATGTGTAAGAATTCCTTTGCCGGGACCGATTTCAATGATAGCTTCAGCACCTTCAAGTTGAAGGGCATCTGAAAGATGCTCGGCAATAGATTCCTGGATGAGAAAGTGTTGACCAAATTGTTTTTTGGCGCGCATGGTCAGCGAAGATAGCAATGTCAGACAAGGAAGGGTCTTTCTAGTTTGAAGGAAATAGGTTAGCCCTTTCATTTTTATACAGAAAATAAGGCCCTATGTTTTTATGCAGATGATAACCATGCGCATCCATGCCGGTAGTATCAGCACCCTCTACATAATAATACTGCCTGGATGAATCAATGACCAAAGGACGCTGATATGGTAGATCATCGAAAGGCAGCGGAACAGTCTCCTTGTAAAAATTCAGTGCCGGATAGAATATCCACGATGTTGATAAGCGAACACTATCATTGTTTTTTCCTTCGGGCAGGATGACAGACATCAACTCAGGATAATAAGCATCATAATACCATTCGCGCGTCCGCTCCATTGGAAATTTTTGAAGAAAGTGTACTGATACTAATAACAAAAGAACACTTCCAATTCCAAGGGCCATTCGACGATTTCCTACAACAGTAAAACCGAGTGCAACTGCACTAAAGAAGATTGGAACCAGGTAAATAGATTTTCTGCCAACAGGTGTATGAGATCCCGTAAGGAGTTGTTGGACAATGATCACTAGAATGCTAACGAATAATAGTGTCGAGACCAACAGAAATGCCCTGTCATCTGATGATCGTTTCCTGTATGCCCCAAAGAGAAATAAAACAATAAGTCCCAAGAAAAAAAACAAAAAATAAATAACACTTGAAGGGCCCAAATAATTTTGTCCGTAAGAAATACTACGCATTAAATCAACCCCAGTCTGATAGGCATTATCTGCTCCCTGCGTAAATTCACCCGCCGCAGAAAGAGTTTGAATTGGAAGTCGAAGAAGAAAAAACAAAATTAACGCACTCAATACCCAAACCAAACCATGCCGAATCAACAAGTCATATTTTTTGGAATACACCACCTGAATCAACCACACGATTCCGACAGATAAGTAAGCAAGCAATCCGGTAAAATTGCCCAATACGGAAAGCAGTAAAGAAGCAAGACAAATGCCTAACCATTTGTTGTCATAAACCTCTCTATACCTCAGCAGCGAATAAACGGCCCACATCACACCTGATGTCATCAATCCGTATCCGCGAGCAAGAGAGAAAAAATCCAACAGATATACATGTCCGCATAAAAGCATAAAGCCCAGCAACTGGAGTGGCAAGGTTTTTATATACCGGTTGCAAAGTAAGTAAGCACAGAATAGGTAGGCCCACCCAGCAATCACATTTGGCAGTCGTAACGCCCAGGTCTCAGGACCAAATATTGCAGCGCTCCATTGGAAAAGCAATGTGTTAAGCCAGTGGTTATTAGCGGTGCCCCAACATCGCGGATCAAAAAAGCATGACCATATAGGTGTATTGTGGTAATTGAGCCACGAACTGGCTTCATCATGCGTCATCGGTATTATAAAAGCCCGATACGCTATCAATGAGCCGAAGAGGATGACTACTATTAAAAGAGGTAAGTTGACTTTCACGAAGACAAAATACTCAATGAATTAAAATACGTCCTCTCTTCTGGCCATATTCAATCGAACACCTATCTGAAACAAATTTGTTGTAAGGCTCTTTTCAGCAAGAACAGATACTTTATTCCTCCGGATGTATTGGAAGTCAGCAAAAAGACCCGGTGAAATTTCGTACTGCACCGAAGATGACCAATAAACAATATCAGCCTCAATACCCTGTCCAATAGTATGGCCGTAATCATCCGGACGAAGATTATTTGGAGCGATAATATTGCCGCCATAAGAGACACTGTCCAACCCGTCTTCACCTTTATTAATAATGTAGATAGCGGATTGCACATTTAATCCGGGAGAAACCCTGTATCGTGCGCTTGCGATCCATTCATTAAAATTAGCTCCCAGGGGATGAGCCAGCGCTTGATTATAATGCGAATAGTTAGCATTGGCATCGTAATGAGAATATGTATATGGCCGCACCTGATTCCATTCCGCCTGCAGGTCAAGATGATCTATTCCAACGGCGTTGATATATTTTACACCAAGCTGATGACCGAATTTATTACCCCACCAACCCAGTCGGCCATTTAGGATCTCTTTGATCAGAATATCATCAAGTATGAATTGACCATAAAGTGAAATTCTTTTTTTGATATCCCATCTTGCATTTAGTCCCAACATGACGTTATCCGGACTTCCAATCGAGCCTTCAACAGTCCTATAGAGAATCACAGGATTTAAATATTGCAATTCAAACTGATGATTTGGACGATTGAAAATTACTGTCTCAAAAAGACCAAATGTGAGATGACGACCTGCCTTGTAACTGAGATAATGCGCTGCCATATATTTTTTGGGCAAAGCAGAATTAGTACCGAGCACACTATTAAAATCGTCGGCAGCCAACTCCGCAAAAATATTCTGGTAATGAAATTTCCAAATCCGGGTATTGAGTTTGAGCGAGAAAAAAGGTGTGGAGAAATCAGAAAGGAAAAGAGAGCGGATACCATCACCTATGAAATGTTGATTATGACCTAATTGAATCCCGACATATTTTCCAATATTAAAACCGACATACGCATTGGCAATTAAAAAATCACGACCATCGGAAAATTTTAGAAAAGAGCTCTGATATGGTTTATAAAAACCGACTCCAGGAACCACTCCATTTTCGGCGGTGAATTGATTGATGAAATTGACATAACGAACCTGACTATCATAAATGCTAGTCTGAAAAAATAAATTTTTCCCCACACCACCCCGCAGACTGATACCTCGCTGATTAATAAATGTAGTGATCCCTTCTTCTGTTTCCCTACCGCCACTAAAACGTATCAGGGGATTGACACGCAGATAAAAATCAGGAACATTCACTTCATAGAAATGAGCAGGACTTTTGTAAAAAGTTTTGAATAACGGATGACGACTCTTTCTTGCCCCTGCCTCAGAGGAGGGTTCATCGAGCGAATAAAAAGTATTGGTGGAATCTCGATAAACCTTAACGGGCGAGCCGTCAGTTGTTTCATCGACCAAGAATTCATTATTCTGATCACGTATTGAATGAATGTCATGCCTGTCGATAGGATCCATCTCGCCTGACAATTCGAAACTATCGGCTATTATAATGAGATCAGCTCGTAAATAAGGAAAGATTGCGGTATGAAAATTACCAACATTACCACCGGACTCAAGAAACATCCTGTCATATATATAACGCTGTTCCTGATCTACATCAGATAGTACATTCTGTGAGCTAATGACGCTTAGGCACGCAAAAGCGAATACAATTGTCAAAGCAAACCTGAGTAGCGAATGCATCATACGTTATCGTTTAAAATTTAAAAGCCAGTCTCTGACGGTATTATCAAATGCGACAGAATCATCACCCAAAAACTGTACGGCAGTTGGCAATATGTATATAGGAAGATTTAATTGTCGAAGAAGTTCACGATGACTGTCCAGGCGCATCGCATCCTTTTCGGTGGTTAGAATTATTTTTTGATGAACTTCCTGCATGTTTTTATAATATCGCTCGATATCACCGATATCAAAGTTTGAAAACGGATGATGATCGTTGTATTCAAGTAGTTGTACCCGAGCTACTTTGGACTCTACATATTCCATAAGGTATTCCGTGCCTGCGATAGCGACTACCAGTAATGCATCAATCTGATCATTGAGTACGATTCTGTCTGCACTCTGATACATGCGGTAGGGATTACCATAGATGTAACGACTAAAAAAAACAAGTTGATTTCTTTCTTTGCGCACCTCTTGTTCCAATGCAATTCGTTCTTCCGCAGTTATAGTCGAAGGACATTTTGTAATAATGATAATATCTGCACGAACCGCGGCATCTCTCCATTCGCGTAATCGCCCAACCGGCAGCAACCAATCACGCGTAAATAAATCATTATACTGTGTCAGAAGAACATTGAGACCAGGAACAATTTCGCGATGCTGAAATCCATCATCTAATAATACCACCTGCAGATCAGGTGCTGAGCGTAATAA
>JALYSC010000562.1 GCA_030855005.1 Bacteroidota bacterium
TCCGCCGACACCTGTCGCTGCACCCTGGTATGGCTCCAGTGCTGAAGGGTGGTTGTGTGATTCAATCTTAAATGCACACGCCAATCCATCACCAATATCCACTAGTCCTGCATTTTCTTCCCCGGCAGCCACCAGCAGGCGGCCTCCATCGCGAGGCAGGGTCTTCAGATACTTAATTGAGTTTTTGTAAGAGCAGTGTTCGCTCCACATAACTGAATAAATACTGAGCTCCGTAAAATTGGGCTCGCGACCCAGGATAGAACAAATGTGATCAAACTCCGCTTCTGTAAGGCCTAAATTGGCGGCTACCTTGTAATCAACAGTCAATTCAGTTTCCTGCATAATCAGTCATATAAGCCGCAAAAATAATGTATGTAACTGACAAGCCGCAGGTATGTCCAAACATTAGGACATAAGTGGAGTAGGAATTAAATAAAAATTAACTTTATCAACCTGCTTATGGATCAACTCATCATCGATACTCCATCTTTTCAGGTCAGCCAGGCTGACTTTTTTATCAGGTTGCTGGTAGCCACAGGAATTGGGTTTTTGGTGGGATTAGAGCGTGAGCACGATATCATCATACACAAAGAGCAAAGTTTTGCCGGTATTCGAACCTTCGTCTTCGTGGCATTAATTGGATTTATTGGAGCGTGTATAAATTACTTGTTTTCTCCCTGGGCCTATTTTGCAGTGATTGCCGGTATGATAGCGCTCGTTCTTTTCTCCTATCACATTACGGCATCCAGAGGTGATATTGGAAGTACGACTGAGTTAAGTGCTATAATCGTTTTCTTTTTAGGTGGATTGGCATTCGCAGGACTCATTGAGATTAGCCTGATGATTACTGTTGTGCTGGTCGTTTTCCTTTCATCTAAATTGAAACTGCGCAAAGCAATTGGCACTATCACTCCCGAAGAGTTATATGACCTGATTCGCTTCATTGTAGTGGCATTACTGATCTTTCCATTTTTACCGGATCAAAATTATGGGCCCTATCAGGTACTCAATCCAAGAGAGATAGGGTGGGTCATTCTGCTGACTTCCGGCTTGGGATTTTTCGGATACATGCTGATGAAATTTATTGGCGCGGGACGCGGGATTTTGTTGACAGGAATTATAGGAGGTTTTGTTTCCAGTACTGCAGTAACATGGGTTTTTGCTAAAAAGAGTAAACAAACTCCGGCATTATCTATTCATTGCGCTACAGCCATACTTGTGGCCTCTTCAATTATGATTGTAAGGGTGCTGGTTTGGGTGGCAGTGTTTAAATCTACTTTGATTCCTTCGTTGATTATTCCATTCGGATTTATTTTTTTAGTAGCAATCGGGATATCAGTATATTTTTTTATTCGTCAATCCCGGGAGAAAATCGAAAACGTTGAACTACCAAAAGGAAAGCCATTGGATCTGAAGGGTGCTTTAGTCTTTGGATTTATTTATGTGGTCATCACACTAGTAGTAAGCTATGCAAATGAGCAGTTTGGTGAAAGTGGAATCCTGGTTTCAAGTGCGATCGCAAGTCTCTCGGATATTGATGCCATCACCATTTCAGTTTCAAAACTTGCAGGTGACTCACTAAGTGTGCAAATAGCGCTGATTGCAATTTTGATTGCTACAGTTAGTAATACCATTGTGAAAATGGGCATTGGCTTCTGGGCAGGCAGTCACCAATTGAGAAAATATCTCATCCTTGGTTATGGAGCTATTTTCGCAGCCGGTGTTTTGGCCTATTTTTTATTAAAAGTCAAATTCTGATTCGCAAATGAATTATAGATTATCTATCATTCTTCTTTTAGAATAATCGCATCAATATTCCTATCCCGTATCAGCTTATTGAACGCAGGAATTTTCTCAGTTTTTATGGTTTTATATTCACTTAAAAATAGATCTATTTGGTCCGACAGTTCTGCGGCAACAGCAACTGCCTGATCTGTGGGTGGAAATTCCCCATTCCCAAGCATGGATCCTACATAAGAAAGCTTATCTGTCAGACGAATAGGAAAATTGAGCGGATCCTGATTACTCCTGTTTTTGGTTTGATATAGACCTTCTTCTATTCTGGTGATAGCGCTATCAATACTGGTAATCTCTTTGCTCAAAATCGAATCAGCAGGCACCCTGGATTTGTAGTTCATCAATTGCTGACGAAGGTCACGAATGTGTATGATGGTTTCATG
>JALYSC010000563.1 GCA_030855005.1 Bacteroidota bacterium
TCCCAAGCCTGTCTGCAACTCGCTGCCCAATGGTTGTCTTACCACTGCCAGTTACTCCCATGATGATGATCACATTAGACATTATGCCTTGGTTCGGGGAAGGAATATAAGGCTGCCCTGTTCACCACTGATGACAAGACAACAATAAACTTGAGGTGTGCCGGAGATTTTAGCTTTAATCTCATCTACCTGCTCAATCATCACCAGTCCCTTGATATAAAATTCTTCCAGTGTAGAAATGTTGACGGACCAGTCTCCTGCAACATCATGACGAACTGCAATCTGAATACCTACAGTCACATCCTGCTGATGAAAAATAAAAACCGGGTATTTTGAAATGCCTTCATTGATCACACTTTCAAAGGCCACTGCCATGAGTTTGTCATAATGTTCAATTTGTGAACCAAACTCTTCGATGTATTTGTCTTTTGAATCTTTCATTTCCGATGTAGTAGTGCAATACACTCGATGTGGTGTGTATGCGGAAACATATCCACCGGTATTGCTGATTGGAGGGTATATTTTTCGCTGAGTAATTTAAGATCACGCGCCTGTGTTGCCGGATTACAGCTCACATAAACTATCCGTTCAGGATCTGCAAGCAACATGTGTTTAATCACATCAGCATGCATTCCTGCACGCGGAGGATCTGTAATGATGACAGATGGTTTGCCATAGCGTCCTATAAAATTTGGATCGAGAATCATTTCTACCTGACCAACTACGAACTGTGCATTTTCAATTTGATTGATTCGCGCATTCAAATGTGCGTCTGCAATTGCTTCAGGTATGATTTCTATTCCGACTACACTTTTGCAGGCATCAGCCATGAATAAGCCAAGACTACCTACACCACAATAAAGATCATAGATGGTATCTTCTTTAGTAAGTGCAGCAAGTTGTTTTGTCAGTGCATAAAGTGTCTGCGCCTGTAGACTATTAGTTTGAAAAAAAGATTTAGGTCCAATGTGATATCGGGTCGTTCCTAATGTTTCCAATAATCCGGCTTCACCAAATTCAGGTTTACAGCTCAGATCATGGATGGAATCATTCACCTTGGTATTAAGACAAGAATAAATCGAGACGATGGAAGGAAACGTATTGTGTAATCCATCTACAAGCATTTTAATTTTTTCTGGATCATCTTCTCCAGCGACCAGGACTATTAACACATCACCACTTATCGTGATGCGAACGATAACATTTCTGATAAATCCGGTCTTATGTTTCAGATTAAAAAAAGACCAACCATTATCGCGGCACATAGCCTTGATATATTGACGGATATCATTGGATGGATCACCCTGGAGATAACAATGCTGCAAATCAAGAACTTTATCAAATGCGCCGCTTAGGTGAAATCCAATCCCTTCTTTATCCGGGATCGCATCAAGGTTTTGCATTTCCTCATGCGTCAGCCACCGTCGGTCCGAAGCGGTGAATTCCATTTTATTTCGATAGTACGTCTGCAACGGAGCACCAATAATAGGTTCAATCAGAGAGGTATCCAGTTCACCAATTCGCCGAAAGGCATCGTGTACTTTTTTTTCTTTAAATCGTATTTGGGCATCATAGGTCATGTGCTGCCACTTGCAGCCACCACAAACTCCAAAATGTGAGCAAAAAGGATCTGTCCTGTCTTTTGAATAAACGGAAATTGATTCTGTGCTGGCGATATACATTCCTTTGCGTTTTTCTACCGCCACGGCATCGACGACATCTCCTGGCACAGCACCCTTGACTTGGATGATCAATCCATCCTCACATCTGCCTATAGCCAGACCTTCATCCGCTGTATCAAGGATCTCTACGTTCTGAAATGTCTTATTTTTTCCTCTCACTGAATGCCGCATACCGCAAATGTAGGCAAACAGTTTTCCTCGCCTTTTCTTTATTGCTATTCTTTAACCGGCCACATGTCACAATGCCGGATGACCATGTTTTCCAGTTTCCTCGGATTTTCAATGATCGTAAAGAAATCATTTAGATAATTGGTGACATGGGCAATGGATTTTTCATTCAGGCCCGTGATTAGGGCGGGCATCGCCATAATTTCTGCTTTTTTGGAAAGGAACAGGTCAATTTGTTTTTTTATAGCTTCATCCGATTCACACCATCCCTGATAATATCGGACCTCCACGGAAGACAATTTTATGGATTCATGATGAGCAGCATAAGGT
>JALYSC010000564.1 GCA_030855005.1 Bacteroidota bacterium
GTCATGCAGTTGATAGAGCATAAAAATCAATCTGTCATTGCTGTAGCTGAGCCCAACCCCAACACCTCACAGTCTACACAAGATGGTACGGCTCTACCGGAAGCAGAAGATGTAGTAACCCTTGAAGAAGCAATAGAAGAAACCACACAAGAAACCAAAGAGGAAACCACAGAAGGAATTCCGCCCGAATCAACCGGTCTAAGAGCCAATGCTCAAGAGTTAGCAGCGAAACGTAAAAAAGAAAGTGATGGACCTGTCGTAACAGATGCTGTTGCCAGAGAAAAACTCGAATTTACTTTCAACAATTCTCAACCTGCAGATGCTGTACCTCCGATAACCACAAAAGGTGTGGAGATCGAAGAATATTCTATGGAAACTTCAAAAAGTGTTGATGCAGATCAAAATAATTCAGGGGGTGCTCCAACTAATGAAGGTCTCTATGCCAATCAAATGGATCCTTCTGTCATGGCCCGTCGGGTAACTGGAAAAATCCAGGATGCAAATGGACAACCTCTCATGGGTGCTAACCTGAATATCATTCAAACGAACCTTGGCACCTTTAGTGATGAAACAGGAAGGTTTGAATTATTCCTTCCTGAAAAAGAAAATGAAGTCGATGTCTCGTATAGCGGATACGTTGATACAAGTATCAAATTAAGACAGGGTGAAGATGATGTAACTATTGTATTACCTCAAAAATATGATGCATCGAAAGAGGTATCAGTGCAGGATAATGCAACTTCAAAAACTTTGAGTGTTCCTGCCGGCAGAGCTTATACACCGACACGCCCAAAAAATAATGCAGATAATTATTCCGATTATCTCAGAAATAATTCGCGTGTGCCAATCCAGGAAAATTCAATTGTCCCTGGGCGTGAAGTTTCACTTGAATTTAATGTCAACTCGAAAGGTCGGCCTGAGTCTATTCGTATTGTTCAGTCATCGCAGGATCCGGCACTTGATGAAGAAGCTATTCGACTGGTAAGGCGCGGACCCGATTGGGGTTGCGAAATGGACATGTTTCCGTGTGTAACGAAATATACTATCTACTTTAAATAGGCTATTAGCCGTTTCCTTTTAACTTCAATTAGAGGATCTTATCCATACGCTCACTGAAAGTTACCTCTTGCTAGAAAAGGGTGTTTCTTTAGATAAAGCTTAATTTAATTTGCTTCAAAAATCATAGCATTTGCTACCATGATATTGCATGGCGATTGATATTTCAATTTATAATCATTTAATTTTAAATTACTAAACTGACTCAATCATGATGATATATTATCCACTTGCTGCGGGAAATAAATGGGAATACCAATTAAAGGACGGTAGCACTTATACCAATTCGGTTACCAATATCAATGGCGCCATCATAAAGATGCAGAACAGCACTGTACCTGATTCTACACTTGTTAAAGTAGAAAAGAGCTGTTGACACCGGGAAACTATCAATTATGGCTTAAGGATAATTTGCAAGTCGGTGAAATCTGGGATGCGACATTCACAGCTAATGGGCTGAACAGCATCATGGCCTTTACTGTCAAAGAAACAGGTATCACCAAAGATGTAGGTGGAAAAACATATACTGATGTAATGATGCTGGAGGCAGAAAGCAAAATCAATATGAATGGCAATCTGATCAGCACAAATTTCTTCACGCAGTATTACTATGCGAAAGGAGTTGGGTTAATTCTCACGACATCTTCGATGGGTGATGAACAAGTGTTGAAGAGTTACAGTTTAAGCTAAGGCGGAGGAGTCGGAGACGAGCGTACGATCATTTCAAAATCTTTGAATGTGGATTCCGTAATCATCTTAAAGTAATTGGACGGCCCCTAATGGTTTGCCGAAGGGAAGAAAATACTTCACCCAAAAATTTTTTCCATTGTCGCCGGAGCTAAAGCTCCGCGGCGACAACGGAAAAAGAGTGGGGAGTTTATTTCATTTTCTACCCTTCGACAGGCTCAGGGCCCGCATTGATAGTTCCATAATTTACAGTTTCAATAAATCTAAAATCCGCTATCCCATGCTTCGACATTTCGACAAGCTCAGTGCACCGACAGCTTGACGAATCCTCTTGCTCCAGCTTAACCATCCTTCCACCCCCGTGTATTACATGCACCTCCCCTGTGATATGATTTAGTAATAATCATAGGTGATTGGACGGTCCCTGAGCTTGCC
>JALYSC010000151.1 GCA_030855005.1 Bacteroidota bacterium
CTCTAGTTCCATCAGGAGGAATCTTCCATCATCAGTCACCACTCCATCCACTCTGGCGTAAAGCAACGATTCCTCAACACCATTTAACAAATCGGTGGCCTGACGTAGTATTGAATGAGTAGGCTGGAAAATTTCAGCTGTGCCACCAAATTGTGTCTGAATCCTGAAATCACCTTCTTTTGCTCTTTTGAGAATCGCATGACTAAATTTTTTATTGAAATATATCAGGGACAATTCTCCTTTTGTTATGATTTCTTCAACAAATATCTGCACAATTACATCACCTGATTTTAAAAGTTCAGCAAAACGAGTTTCATCATCTGCTGCAGAATCTTTAGTTGTAACCCAGGTATTGTAAGCACCTCCTGAAATTGCGGGCTTTACAACAGCCTTCTGCCATTGGTGGTCTGCAAGAATTTTTTCCAGCTGTTGATTGTCATTCCCGGGTATTATAACATAAGGAGGTAACAAGATTCCTTTTCTTGCAAATTCATCAAAATAATTTTTATTTTGATTCCACCTTACAATTGAGATGGGATTTAATACCAGACAGTGTAGCGACTCCATTTTGTCAAGCCATATATTAAACTCATCAGGTCTTTCAAAATAGTCCCACATTGATCGCAGGACGAGAGCATCGAATGCCTCCCAATCAACATTGGGGTCATCCCAAAGTGTGGGGCGGACTTCAAATCCCCTCTCCTGCAAATATTGTTGTATCAACCGATCGTCATCAGTCAAATTCGGAAGTTTCCAATAGGTTACAAAAGCCAGTAGCATGGTTATAGGTGATTTTCAAAATGATAAAACGCTAAAGGTAGGTATGATTTGCTACCCTCATTTCTGCAGTCAAAACTGACACTGTGTTTTTCTGCCTTCGTTTCGGGAATCAAACTAGTTTCTGGGTGTCTCTACCCTCGTTCTTGCTGTGCAAAATCGGTGAAGCCCTAAGATTTTTAACGCCAATTGCGCAGATATATTTAAAAATAAATAGGCGTTGATCTGCCCCATCTTTTTATGTCTAAAGCTAATGAGGGAATTGTTAGCCTATTGATTGTGATGTTCAAATTTGTGAAAATTCATTTTGAAATGAATTTGCAGTAAACTGCCTTTCTTCTCCCGCTTCATCTACTTCGTGATGGCGGGATCTGCGCTGCGCTCCGACCTTCTTTCGTTCTTCATTTGTAATTCCATAACCCTTTTACCAAATTCTGTAATGCTTATTCTCAGAAACTCCCACACTTTTACAGTTGAAACTCATGGAGTTTGGTTATTTAATTGTAAATCAAAATTTATTCTAACATGGAAAATGATAAATCAATCGATGTGCTTAACTCGCTCATCACTATTAACAATGATCGTATTGAAGGATATAAGACAGCTATAGAAGAGACCGAGGACCAGGATCTTATTACGATGTTCAATCACTGTATGGAAACAAGTCAAGAATGTAAATCTGAATTAGTTGCAGAAGTAAACGGACTTGGTGGTGAACCTGAAGATGGAACCAGAATTGATGGTAAAATATATCGCGCCTGGATGGATTTCAAATCCTTGCTGACAGGAAAAGACAGAAAAGCCATCTTAAACTCTTGCGAATATGGAGAAGATGTAGCAGTCCATACTTATGAAAGAGCGATGAAAGACGCAGATTTAAGTTCTGCTCACAATAGTATTGTGTCAGCACAATACGCTAAAATCAAGGCGGACCATGACAAGGTAAGAAATATGCGTGATGCAGCAGTAGAGGCATAACAGATTTTAGATGATCATCTTAGATCATCATATTTTATTAATTCAGTTTAGATTGAAAAGCGGTTTTGACATTGTCAGGCCGCTTTTCTCATTAAAGTTGCTAAGAAGAATTTATTCATAGAGCAATATCTTATTCCGGGCACCAGAGGTACCCAACTCGATGACAAGTATTCTTGTATGCAGTGGAAAGGCTGCAATTCGTTGTTGAGAGATGTTATAAAATAGGAAGTTACTATCGATTCGGTCAGGTTTTCCTAGCCAATCTAAAACAGCCTCTTTCTTTAAGTCTCGCAAAGAATCACTGGCCAACAAATGTGGATACAATCTTTCGCGATGTGGATAATTCTTTCCATCGTTGATCTTCCATTTATCAGCATCAAAGGACTTTTCAAATGTATTGGAAGGCTGGGCAGTAAGCATCTCAGTAAAATGGTCAGCATTATCTACTTTACTGTTTTTACAGGAAAAAGAAAACAGCGCCAGGCTAAGGATCAGGATATATATTTGCATAATCAGGTGATTATCAGTGAGTTAATTTTATAAATCAAAACTGAATTCGAAGAAATACATTTTAGCTCTCCGGACTAAAACTGAATTCGAAGAAATGCATTTTGACTGCTTCGCCAAAACTGAATTCGTAAAACTACATTTTCACTGCTTCGCCAAAACTGAATTCGTAAAAATCAATTTTAGTTGCTATGACTATCAATCGCTTAATAAATAATAATGAGGTCATTAACCCTTAATCCCACATTGTTCCGTTCAATCCAAGTATAATGCCCATCCACAATGCAAAGACATAACCAATAAGGCTGATGATGACAGCGATGGTCGTGGCGAGTTTTCCACGAAGTCGCAAATTATTGATGAGGTAGAAAAAGACACCGCCCAAGGCACCCACTATGGGCGTGATGATTAATGGCTTGATATACCAAAGCTCTCCCCATTCAGGTTTGGGATTGTCAAATCCTGAGACAAAAAATACAATGACCATTAATGCAATCAATCCAACTATAAACATGGGTTTGAAAAGAGACATTGAGATAATAGGCAGTTCAATTAAACTGTTTTTCGGTGTCATGTTTTATCTTTAGTTTTTTGAGAAGAGAATAGCTTAATATCTTAAAGCGCTTTGTATTGCAAAGTTACATCAAAAAACATTTCCACACTATTGATTTTATGACTAAACTGTCATTTGAGCCGATACAAGGTCCCATTTAGCTGTCAAAAGGCCAAAATGTTAATCTTCAAAATGATCTTCAAACATGACGTATATTCCATGAAAGAAACTTGCTGAATTGATAAAACCGGCTTAACTTTGCATCACAAAGTGCTTTAATATGGCAAACAAATTGGAACAATTAGAGGCTCTTCAGGACATACGCAAGATGATGAAAGAATCTTCTCGTTTCCTATCACTGAGTGGTATTTCTGGGATCCTCGCAGGCGTTTACGCTTTAATTGGAGCCTTTCTGGGTCATCTTGCAATTCAAAAATATCAAAATCCATATATCGTTGATCCGGTATGGGACTATGATAACCTGATCATATCCATAGCTGCTATTTGTGTATGTGTACTGATTCTATCCTTCTTTACAGTTCTTTTTCTTTCCGGACAGAAAGCCCGTAAGAATAATTACAAATTATTTGATCATTCCAGTAGGTGGCTTTTGTGGAGTATGATAGTTCCACTTATAGCCGGAGGGATTTTTTGCCTGGCATTATTGCTCCAGGGTGGTGATGCGATTTTCTTCATTGCCCCTTCCATGTTGATTTTTTATGGTCTTTCACTTATTAGCAGCAGTCGGCTTACTTTGCATGACATTAAATATCTGGGGTATCTTGAGCTTGTCCTTGGACTAATCGCCTGCTTTCTAAAAGAACATGGTTTACTTTTCTGGACTTTAGGCTTTGGAATACTCCATTTAATCTATGGCAGTATCATGTGGTACAAATATGACCGTAAACCCTAGTCGTCCGATCGTGGTCCACAAGCCAAACATTCATAAGCTTAATAAATCATTCGAGAGTCGTGTGAGACTCGGTATTATGAGCGTGCTCATGGTGAATGATAGTATGGATTTTACCGCTTTAAAAGAATTGCTGCAGGTGACGGATGGCAATCTTTCCAGCCACACTACAGCGCTCGAAAAGGATGGTATGCTTAATATCAAAAAAGCTTTTGTCGGAAAAAAGACGCAGACTACTTATAGCGCTACGAAAGTTGGTATCAAAGCTTTTGAAGTTCATCTGGATGGACTGGAGAAATTGATTAAACGCAAATCCTGATTTTTTTTGCTTATTGACTTTGCAATTCAAAGCACTTTATAAATAACGCTTGCACCATTATATAGAATATGCGATACATTAATAAACTAATCATCTATGTCATTGTCTTCGCCATTGCGATGGGATTTATGGAATCAGCGATAGTGATCTATTTGCGTGAGCTTTTCTATCCTGAAGGATTTCGATTTCCGCTGATACCCATTCCACATCGTCTGGCGGTGGTGGAAATCTTACGTGAGGCAGTCACTGTAATTATGCTCATCTGTGTCGGATATTTTGCGGGACGGAATAAAGTTCAGCGATTTGCTTTCTTCGGTCTTGCATTTGCAATATGGGATCTGTTTTATTACATATTTCTTTATGCTTTTTTGGGATGGCCTGAATCCATATTTACATGCGACATATTATTCCTGATTCCGGTTCCCTGGGTTGGTCCTGTCTAGTCGCCTTGTCTTGTGGCGATGTTCATGTTGGTTGGTTCATTGTATGTAATTGTTCAGGTCGAAAGGAATACTTCTTATCGAATCAAAAAAATGGAATGGGCTGCCTTACTCATTGGGGCAACTATTTACATCGTTTCTTTTATCCTGGATTTCTTACGTGTCACTCAATCTGCGCTTGAGAGTTCTGTGATATCGGCAGGAGATCTTTTCACAGACATACATATGTATGTGCCTCAAAGATTTGATACCGAAGTTTTCTTTGTTGGATTTTTTCTTATGCTGAGTGCAGCGGTGTCGAATATGCTCTTTACGAATAGAGTAAATACTCAGAGTATGTAAGGAGTCCAGGAAAAAGGAAGCAAGACGCAGCGCAGCGCAGATCCCGCCATTTCCATTTAGAAATGCAGCAGGAGAAGAAGGTCGCAGCGCAGCGCAGATCCCGCCATTTCTGTTTGGAAATGCAGCTGGAGAAGAAGGGAGGAACGTATCATTGATCCTGAAGGGATCACATTTGCGTAACCGCGGGTGGAACCCGCTTTAGAGATACAGCCCGCAGGGCTGCGTCTCAAAAATGTGCTAAAAAGCATTTACTTCCTATCCACCCTTCCTGATGTTCGTATCCTCACAGTATTAGATGATAAGTGTACTTCCTTAAGGAAAAATGCAAGACCCATGACCAGTGCCAGGGTAGCGAGAATAAATAAAATTCCTATAATCCAGTTTAAAGGAATGATGAACATGACATCGATAAAGAGGGCGACAATTACAAGGCAAACAAACAATGCTGCGATTGTACACATAGTGATGGCATGACTGGTGATGAGTCTTCTGCGTTCAAGCATTTTTAGTTCCTGGTGCAGTCCTTTTTCATCATATGTTGCAATCACCTCTGGTTTCTCTGTCAGTGCTCGTCCCCTATCAATGATCCTCGAGAGTCGTCCTGACATTACATTTAGCATACCGGCGATACCAGTCAATAAGAAGACAGGGCCCAACGCAAGTTGAATGGCTTGTGCGATATCGCTGATGGTATCAAGAGAGGACATGATCTATTTGACTTTATTCACTATGAAGATCGTAAAAGTATGATGGGAAGCGAATGTCGATTTTAAAATGGCTTCGGTTTCTTTCCTTGCGCAGCCGATTCTGCTATTTCCTCGATTCTCTTTTGCCTGGTCCCTGGTCTTTTGGCAAAGACAATCCATTGCAACATCATTTTACGAACGGATCTGCTTAGGTTTAAAAAGAAATTTTTTGATCCGCCATGTTTCTTAAAGGCCTTCTCAAGGTCTATAGGAATAATTAATTCTTCAACATCATCCAATATCGCCCATGATCCATTTGCTTTCGCACCCTCAATGCAAGCATGACCGGCAGGTGCAATTATTCCATTTTCAATAAGTTGATCGCCATTAAATTTATTTATTTTTGACCAGGTACTAATGGGCTTTCTTGTGCTGAAGAATTGCATGAATTTTTCATCATCAACAGGTTTCTTCTTGCTGTCAATCCCGCTAAAGCAAAGGACTTCTTCTACCGCATCACTCCATGAAATGGTTGGCACACCAGCATTCTGCTAAGAAGATGAGCCAAACTGAGGTTTTTTCGTCATGATTTTTCTGCAGCCAGGCTCGCCATTTTGAGCGACTGGATGGAGTGAATGTTTCGATTTCTTTTTCACTCATAAGAGTGGTGGTTGAGATGAATACTTTTTTGAAACGCTAATTACGCAGATATTATTTAAAAATGAATTTTCGCAGATTTGATTTTCCTATCCAAATATTCTTGCGGTCGTTGAGCGAAGCCGAAACGTCCGCGTGGACAGTTCACCGTTTACCGATTGCCGATTGCCGATTAAATCGCGAATTACGCAAATAATATTTAAAAATGCATTTTCGCTAAAGACGTGTCAGACTCTTAGCGAGCCACGGAATCCTCGTGCAGCATAATAGGATTCTGCACCATTGTGATACACAAATACATGATCATAACGTCGATCACAAAATAGGGCGCCCCCGTGTTTACGAATTGCCGGTGTAATTACCCAACTTGAAGTTTTCAGATCGAAACTTCCAAGTTCCTGAAGTTCGCGGTACTGCTCTTCTGTGAGCAACTCAATGCCCATCGTATCTGCCATCTCAATAGCATTATCAGCAGGTTTATTTTCCTTTCTTTCATCCAGCGCTTTGCGATCATAACAAAGACTTCTTCTTCCTTTAGGGCTTTCGGCTACACAATCGTAGAAAATGTATTCACCATTGTTTTTATCATAGGTTATCACATCAGGTTCGCCACCGGATAACTCCATTTCATTGAGGGACCAAAGTTTTACGGGATTAGCTTCCAATTTGTCTTCAATTTCATCCCAAACCAAATTTTTGTGTCGCGACATATTTTTATCAAAACGCGTTTTTAAAGTACTGAGGAGTTCTTCACTTTCTTCGAGTGTTAGTTTCTTTTTAGGGCTGCTCATCTTATTTAAAATTTTGATTCAGGTTGAATTTAATAGTGTGTTATTATGACGGTTTTCTTTAGTCAATCATCAATACCTTTTCCTTTGAGAATTTGAGGAATGCTCTTTTCAACTCTGGATTCTCGTGTCTTGGCAAATTTGGCTGATGAAAAATGAAGCAGATATCCTC
>JALYSC010000152.1 GCA_030855005.1 Bacteroidota bacterium
GCCATTCGGCCTTTCTTACCTAAGGTCTCAATCAACATCAGCCATCTGTGTGCCCTTATAAGATTGCTTAGGAGGAAGGCACCCACAACGATGATAACCCAACCGTAATGAACTGCAGCAAAATCCGATTTTAATTTTTCAAATAAACTGCATTTATCAGGAGGTATATTTTTTAAAGCACAATCGGCTACATAAGCTGCATTCTGACTCCGGTACACGAGGAATAATATCAATACACCAATCCCCGTGAAGAGAAAAAACTGTAAGAATTGACTTGCTTTTTTGGGGATCGCCACGCTTTAAAACTTAATCTTATTAAACTCGTCTGGGAATACGGATTTTGGTTTGAATTCTTTTGCTTCTTCCGGAGTGACCCAGGCATATGCAATAATAATGACAATATCACCCACTTGGGCTGTCCTTGCAGCAGCACCGTTGAGACAGATTTGACCAGAATCACGCTGTCCTTTGATCACATAAGTTTCAATCCGCTCTCCGTTATTATTGTTCACAATTTGCACCCGCTCACCTTCGATAATACCTGAGGCTTCCATCAGCGCTTCGTCTATAGTGATGCTCCCTACATAGTTAAGGTTAGCTTCTGTAATGACCGCCCTGTGAATCTTCGATTTGAAAACCTGTAAAAACATGGGCGGCAAAAGTAAGGCTTAATTGTGAATGACTTTGGAAATCAGTCTGATGACTCGAGCCATGACGTCAAGTGAGTTCCATTCACTACCTTTTCCGGCCTTATTTCAAGTACCACATACGAATGATCCAAATCAAACGAGTAGCCGACATCAGGGATTATCTGCAGGCAAGCAAAGCAGACAAAAAAGTAATTGGTTTTGTTCCAACGATGGGTGCATTGCACAAAGGACATGTGTCACTCGCAGACCGGAGCCTTGAAGTATGTGATATAACAGTTGTCTCCATATTTGTCAACCCCAAACAGTTTAATGACACGGAAGACCTCAAAAAATATCCGCGCCCACTCGAATCAGACCTCAAAATTCTCGAAGAAGCAGGTGTGGATGTAGTTTTTATTCCCGAGGTGGAAGACATATATCCTGACGGAGAAAATTTTACCATTAAATTTCACCCTGGCCTATTAGCAGAAATGATGGAAGGCGAATTCCGACCAGGGCATTTTGAAGGGATGGCAGAAGTCGTATACAGATTATTGTCGATTGTAAATCCCGATAAGCTATTTATGGGCCAAAAAGATTTCCAGCAATTGGCCATAGTGCGCAAGATGATTACTGATTTAGACATGCCAATTTTATTAGAAATGTGTCCGATCATCCGTGAAGAAAATGGATTGGCGATGAGCTCCAGAAATGAGCGTTTGAGTAAAGAAGCACGTCAGAAAGCTGGAATTATCTATGCAACTCTTGTTGAATCTGAGCGGCTCTTTGAAGAAAATGAACCGGTTGAAGAAATTAAAAAATTGGCAATGACAGCGTTTACAAAGGAAGGATTCGAACCAGAATATTTTGAAATCGCTGATGGTGTTTCACTCCAACCTGTTGATTCGTATGGAGCCTCTCAATATATTGTGGCTTTATGTGCCCTTCGTGTCGAAGGAATCCGCTTAATTGATAATGCCATCTGGATTAAAAAAGAATAATTGCCACAGGTGAGAAAATGTAGATCCATAAATTTTTCCAGTATTAAGTTGATTGTAATATGAAAAGTATATACATGGCTGCCTCCAGTCAGCATGTGGGTAAAACTACCTGCACGCTTGGACTTGTCTCAGCACTTATGCGAGAAGGATACCATATTGGATATTGTAAGCCCGTGGGTCAGAAGTCACTTGAGGTAGATAATCTTCGGGTTGATAAGGACACGGTTCTATTTGCTGACTTAATAGATTTTGAATTGGATCCTGAACTGCACAGTCCAATCATTTTGGGTCCCGGTGCTACAACTAAATTTCTTGATGATCCGGGTGAATTTGATCTGGAGAGTGATATCAGATCAGCCGCAACGCGTCTTGGAAAAACGCATGACATTGTCATCTTTGAAGGCACCGGTCATCCGGGTGTAGGGAGTGTCGCCGGAATGTCAAATGCACATGTCGCTAAAATTGTCAAAGCACCTGTTATCATGGTTGTGGAAGGAGGTGTCGGCAGTACAATTGATATGCTCAATATGAATTTGGCTTTATTTCGTGAAGAAGGTGTGCCAATACTCGGAGTGATTGTCAATAAAGTGATTCCGGAGAAAATGGAAATGATCCGTTTTTACCTCAACAAATGGCTCGAACCGAGAGGCATTCCTATTCTTGGACTGATACCTTACGAAAAGAGTCTTGCTTTTCCGGTTATGCGCACAGTTGCAGATTCCATATCAGGACTAACAACTCATAACCATGAATTTCTCGACAATAAAGTAGAAGACATCGTGGCGGGATCGCTCATCGATATCCAGGAACTCAAATCATTTGAAAACGTCCTGCTTGTTGCTGCTGTACGACAACTCGAACCAGCCCTCGATAAAGTAAATACAATCATGAAAGTGATGCGAAAGACAAAATCACCTTTGACAGGAATTGTATTGACCGGACAGGGAACACCTGAATCGCGGTCCATTGACTATATTTTAAAACACAAAATTCCAATGGTGCGGACAGAACTCGACACCTATGGTTCTGTATTGCAAATCAGTAAGATTGAAGTTAAGATTAACCGCAATACACCATGGAAAGTAAGACGTGCTATTGAATTGATTGGAGAGTACGTAGATCTCGATCTGATCCGTGAACGACTTGGGCTAATCGTAAAATAATACCTACAGCCCAACGTTTTTATGGAATGAAAAAAATAAAATTCCTTCTCTACTTTTTCACATTTCTGACAACCATTATGGTTCAGGAAATGTCCTGGTCTCAGGAGAATGTAAATTCCATTTTTTCATCTCCTTCCCGAATTGAAAAACTAAAAAACGGTGATGACTGCAAGTTCATTTCGTATAGCATCAATGAAGAAAATAAAACCGAAACCCGGCGGGATGATAGATACATCGGAACTTTTGTCTTTGCTTCCGGAGCTGACTGCCAGAAGTGTTTTGATAAAGCACAAAAACATATGAAAAATATTCAAAATGAAAAGTTTGCACTCCCTGTCCAACAAACACTCACGATACTTCCTGGTGAAAAAATCCATTCCATAACAGCTTTTAAAGTGGTGAATGTGGGATATACCAAGGCCTATGCTACCTATTTTATTGGCAATCAAAAGACACCCCAAATCGCGGACGATGATATTGTTTTGGGTTTCGATCTGATTATTGATAGTGCAGATCCAGACGCTATATATGGACAACATGATATTACTTGGATTGAAGCTCTGTCGCCTGAAATCTCCAACCAAATTGACCTATTTTCTAATGAGTCCTATTCATTATTGCGTGAAAGCATTGTCAATCGCAACCAAATAGTAGAAAAATTAAGAAGTGAGAATAAACTCAAAGATATAACTCCTTTGCAAGACATTAAGCGAGTTGGAATCCACAAAACCCAGTAAATAGGATTTAATTAAAAGATACTGGATACTAGATGCGAGAGGTAAAATGCTTACAACACACACTCCGGCTCTCTTTAATGCAGGCCACTCACTGCTCACGCCTCACGTCTCACTATTTTAGCAACACCACACCTGTAGCCATAAATTTCTTTTCAGTAATCGGCTCAGTAATCGCAGCAATTTCTTCAGCAGATTTGCCGGCATCTTCTGCATAGTGTTTTAATTCTTCGACAGAAGTTTCTTCCTTGAAAGCGACACCTTCTATCAGTACTTCCTGACCGGCGATATCTTTGGGAACGAAGAAGGCATAATCTTTAAATTTTACAAAGAGCTCTTCATTTGTCAGGCCCTGATTATCTACGAGGTTCATCCAGCAGCCTTTAGCTTGGCATACTTCACTGACTTTGGCTTTGACTACAACATTCACAGAGTCTTGGGTATTCAATTGATTGACCATGTCTGCAAATGCAATGGGATTATCCTGATTGGTCACACCGGCTCCAAAAGAATTAGAATCTGCGGTAGTGGCTGTCTTACAAGCGATCAGCAATCCGAAGATGGCTACCAGAAAAAAAAGAATCTGAATTTTTTTCATAATGATTAAGATGTTATACTAATGACCTGCAAATTTAAGTTTTATCCAAAGAAATTCGCCACAACCCACAATCTTTCCCATAGAGTAGACCTGTACATTCGAATTATTTGTCGTTTTCTAAACGCTTACATCTATGTTAAGAACAGGTCTTGCGATCATCGCTTTCACATTTTCCTTTCAAACCATTTTCGCCCAGTGTCTCGCCGGTAATTGTCAGAATGGTCCTTCCAAATTCAGATTTCAAAACGGAGCCATCTATGAAGGCTACATGTCTTATGGAAAACTGCATGGACTCGGCACACTGAAATATGCCAATGGGGATACCTATCAGGGCAATTGGAATATGAACAAGCGGGAAGGCAATGGTACGATTGTGACGAATAAAGGCCTTACATATGAAGGTGCCTTTTATAATAACCAATTACACGGTTCTGTGAAAGTGACGGATCAGTGGGGAGGATACTTCGAAGGTCAATGGAACTATGGACAGCCCCAGGGTTCCGGCACCTATGCAACAGCGAGCGGGCTCAAAAAAACTGGCATTTGGACTGATGCAGGTATTGAATCTGTTCCTACAGCGCCTTCCAAAGAATCAACGCCTTATATCGCCGATTGTAATCTTGTTCCATGTTCCTCAGGCAAAGGTCGACTCACACTCGAGGATGGATCAGTCTATACCGGATCGTTTGCCCATGGCCTACCTGGAGGGGATGGGGAGTGTCGTTACAAAAACGGAGACATATACAATGGTAAATGGGTAGAAGGAATGCCACAAGGCCAGGGCAAATATATGTATGCCAATGGAGTGGTCCTGAATGGCGCATGGTCAGCGGGTAAATTCATTGACCCTCCCAAAATCGCCAAAAAGTCCTACGCTGAGGGAGTCAACATCTATGCTCTGATTGTTGGAGCATCCAGGTACGAGTATTTCAAATCCCTGATGTACACCGACGATGATGCCTACCAGATATATGCTTTCTTGCGCAGTCCTGAAGGTGGTGCAGTACCTGATGATCACATTCGTATCCTGATAGATGAAAGTGCGGTGGCTGAGAATATTTATAAAGGCCTGGATGATATTATTGCCATGGCGGGACCTGAGGATGTAGTCATGGTCTATTTTGCGGGACACGGTCTTCAGGGGTATTATGTGCCGGTAGACAGTGACGGTTATAAAAACAGAGTAGAGTATGAGGATATTAAAGAGCGTCTGAGTGCATGTCAGGCCCGTCAAAAGCTTGTCATTGCTGATGCTTGTTATTCCGGATCGCTTCTGGCGGCCAAGACTCCCATGTTTGAGTCGGTTGATCTTTTTTATAAGAGATTATCTGCCAGTGGGGGTGGTACTGCCTTCCTCCTGTCTAGTAAAAGCGAAGAATATTCCCTTGAATCGCAGGGACTTAAGCAGGGAATCTTTAGTCATTATCTCGTTTCTGGTCTTAAGGGTAAGGCTGATGCTGACCATGATCACATCGTAACCCTTGACGAACTGTATACTTATGTTTATATAAATGTTAGGACCTACTCCGGTAATCTGCAGTCTCCGATCCTGGCAGGTGATATTGACAGATCCATGCCGCTGGCCAGTGTCAGGTAGTTTTGGTATGTGGATAACTACCTAGAGCTTCTCACAATCAATGAGTTAGACCCTAGTGGCACTACTAGTAGTGCCACTAGGGTTTTTAGCGTCTAATTTGGAGGGGTCTGTTTGCGGTTTCAGATTGTTTTTTTATCTTTGCCGCCCATTTTGACATAATTTTTCAACGCGCTTGCAGCCCTCGGGAGTGTGCAGGCTACAAAACCAAGCAAACGCCATGCGGCATTATGAATTGACATTCATTGTCGATCCTGTATTGTCTAATGAGGACATCCAGTCCGTCAGACAAACGTATGAGGATCAAGTGAAAAAACAAGGTTGCACTATCATCCACATAGATGATATCGGCCTCAAACAACTGGCTTACCCTATCAATAAGCGTAACTCAGGGATTTACTTTACCATCGAATTTATGGCAGAGACCGGAGAAGCAATAGCTCCGATCGAATTGGCCATGCGTCGTGATGAACGCATTATGCGATTCCTTTCGATTGCTCTTGACAAATTTGGTGTGAAATACAACGAAGACAAACGCAACGGACTGATCCGCAGGACTCAGCGTATGAGAAGAAAACCAGGGAAACCAGATATGCCATCTCCTATAGCTGTAAAAGCTCCTGACGTTGTCATACCTGAGACTGAAGCAATCGAAGCTGATGTCGAAGTCGCAGGCGAAGAATAATCATTAAAAGATCCTAATCCACATATATCATGGCATCACAGGAAGATATTAAGTTTCTCAGCAACCCGAACATCGGGAAAATGCGTAAGAAATACTGCCGTTTTAAAAAATTCGGTATTCGTCATATAGATTATAAAGATCCAGATTTCCTCGCTCAGTTTCTCAACGAGCAGGGTAAGATCCTTCCACGTCGTATTACGGGTAATTCCCTGAAATATCAGCGCAAGGTTTCTGAAGCGATTAAAAGAGCCCGACACCTAGCTTTATTACCATTCGTAACCGACCTTTTGAAATAATTTATTTCAACTTAACAGAACATCCATCATGGAAATCATATTATTAAAAGATATCGACACCCTGGGCGAACGACACGAAATCGTAACGGTAAAACCAGGATATGGACGAAACTTCCTCATTCCAACCAAACGTGCTTTAGTTGCAAATGCAACCAATAGAGCCAAGCTTGAAAAACTGCGTGTAGAAGCAGCTGCGCATGAGGCAGATCGTATTACTGACTTCAAAGCATTGGCAGCTCAACTGGAAGGTAAAATACTTCGCATAGGCGCTAAAGCCGGAACGACTGGCAAGATCTTCGGTAGCGTGACAAGTGTACAGATCATGCAGGCGCTCAAAGATCAGATGGGCATCGAGGTCATCCGTAAGAAGATCGAACTCGCTGAAGAAGTTAAAGTACTTGGAAGCTACATAGCCAATATCAACTTC
>JALYSC010000565.1 GCA_030855005.1 Bacteroidota bacterium
CCGAATTGATGGGTTTCCGTACCAACAAATAGAAATACCAGGAGGTACAGCCATCAATAAAGTGCTGACCATCGAAAAAGGTCCTGGTGCTGTATATGATTATGATGACATTCTGGTCGTGTTCACTTCACAATGTCAATATGCTGCAGGCTCTGGTTTCACTACTGACTTAGGTGACTCTATTTATCTATCTGCACATTTTCTGCCAACATGCTCTAAAGTATCATTAGCGAGTCCTGAAGACAAATGGGTACTAAATAATTCATTTCATGATACTATGCCGGTGGCTATTGTTGATTACAATATCAATCTACCGGATCTTGAATTCCTGCGTGTTGATTATAAACCTTCAGATCAACCTGACTGGATCGGTCTTCAAACTTTTTTGAAAGACACTGCGGGTTTGAATGATCCACTGCTTCAACCCATACCTACCGGTTTGCCATTTACACTTTATGATTGGGATGTTGCACAACTACCGGATGGCGATTATGATCTGAGAATATTATCACAATGCACATTCGCAGAGAAGACGTCTGTCACACATTCAGGTGTTATCGACAGGATTAATCCACACCTGTTTGGCAATCCAACACCAGCCGATGGGATTCTCTCTCCGAATGATGAGATTTCAATAAAATTCAATGAGTTTATCTATGCAGGAGCGATTAATCCTACATTCAATTTTGATATCCGCGGCGTCACTAATGGAACGGAAGTAAAACACAGTACTTCACTTTTCTTCGATGGTGTCAACGACTTCATAGCAGTAACAGGTGGTGTTCCGTTGGAGCGACGCGATTTTACAATTGAGTTTTCTGCTTTAAGAACCGGATCAGGTGAACAGGCCATCATCAGTCAGGGTACAGATGCTAACGAACGGATCTTTATCGGTTTCAATGCAGCCAATAAATTCGTTTTTAGAATCAACAATCAGGAAGTAGTTTCTGCCAACGCTATTGCCGCTAACGTATGGACATATTTTGCTGTGAGCTATGATTACGAGCTGGAGAAAGCAGAATTATTTATGGCAAATGGCAATACCATTGCTTCTGTTGTCAACACGGGTAATACAGCTATCTATCCTGATTATGTTGGATCAGGCATCCTGGCTATTGGAAAAAATACAGTGAATAACAGTAATTTCTTTTCAGGGAATTTTCATGAACTGAGAATCTGGAATACTGCAAGGACGATAAGTCAATTTTCAGTGTACAAGACTTTAATGCTAAGTGGCAGTGAACTTGGCTTACTGTACAATTGGAGAATGGATGAAGCTGATGGCATCATCGCCGAAGAACATATCCGCAGAAGAGATGCTACGATTGAAGGGGCTGCATGGCAAATCAATCCGAACGGATATTCAGGATCATTTGATGGTGTCAATGATTATCTCAAGGTTACTACAGGTGATGTGAATATCACTTCCGGAATGGATTTCACGCTTGAGTTTTGGTTTAACTCTAATCAAGCTGGTGCTGCTACATTATTTTCTAATGGCACAGGTACAGATACTGAAGTTGATTCACTTTTATCATGGAATATTGATAAAGATGCATCGGGCTTTATTCATGTTAAGCACAACGGCATTGATTTTCAGGCTTCGTCTTCAAACTTTTTTGATGGTCAATGGCACCATTTTGCACTTGTCTTCCAAAGAACAGGAAATCTGACATCTTACATGGACGGAAATCTTCAGAACTCAACACAGGCACTTCCATTTAAACAATTAGGTGGCAGTCATATGTATCTAGGTGCGAGAGGCTTTACACTTAACAACGCTGAAACTGTTCAGAGTTTTTTCGCAGGAAAAATAGACGAATTCAGATTTTGGAATACTGCGCGCAAACTTGAACAGGTGAGAAGAGACAAGCAGAACAGGATGAATGCGGATGAACTTGGATTGCAGCTATACTTACCGTTTGAAAATTACCAAACTGATCCATCGGGAATTCCAATTCTGACTCAGAGCTTTACTGAACAGATCAATGGAGGAAACCATACAGTAGTGAATGTGGGCGGTGTGGTGTTGAGCAATCTGACTCCAAAGATCAAGTTACAAAGGCCTGTTCAAGCAATCAATTTCTCTTACTCTATCAACAATGATCAGATCATTCTGACACCTATCACTTCTCCTGAGATCATAGAAAATGTCACGTTAGATATAACTG
>JALYSC010000153.1 GCA_030855005.1 Bacteroidota bacterium
TGATCTGCTCCAATGGTGATGAAGGATCTAACAGGTGCATACCAATATCAGCTGCTGCATGATTTGAATTAGTCAGCACAACCACGCCGGTCCCTGTTTCTTTTACAAAGCCTACAAAACTAGTGTACCCACCAGTTGCTCCTTCATGAACAATAGCAATACCATTGTGTGTAGGAAACATATGCCATCCAAGTCCTACCTGGCCATCATCAGTCAGACTATGTCTTGGTTGCTGTGTTAATAACATCGCCTGTCGCAAGGGTGTTTCTGTCAATTGCATTTGCGCTTTCAAAAACAAAAGCATATCATATGCAGAACTTCTGATTCCTCCAGCTCCTGCCATCGTAGGTAAATCCCAATTTGCTACTTCGATTCCATCATGATGACCATAAGCTAAATGTTTAGTCATGTTTTTATTAAGCACGATCTTCGTCTCTTTCATTTGCAGAGGTTCAGTAATAATCTTGTTCAATAATTTTTCATAAGAGGTGCCTGCTTTTAAAGCCAGGATATTGCCAAGTAATCCTACTCCAAGATTGGAATATTCATATTCAGAACCTATCGGGCGATCTAACTTTACTGTGCTTAAAAATGAGTACATCTGCTCAATGGTATAATCTGCATACGGATTCTGATCATCAGCAGGATGAAAATTATCAGGCATGCGAGGGAGAGAAGAGGAATGATCTGAAATATGACCGAGGGTAATGGATTGACCCTCATATGTTGGGACCGTCACTTCTTTCGGGAGATATTGACTGATTGGATCATCTGTTTCCATTTCTCCTTTCATCACCATATCAGCAAGCAATGTTGCTGTAAAAATTTTGGAGATGGAACCAATCTCATAGATTGAATGCTCATTCACCTTTTTGCCTCCTTTGCGGTTCAGACCAAATGAATAGAAGCGTGTTCCTTCTCTATCGACAATACCAATGACAATGCTTGGATTTAGGTGTTCTTTGGTTCGCTCATGAATACTCCTGAGGATATTTGTCGGTAGCGGTTTGGTTTGGGAATAACTAAATGAGTTTTTTAAAAGAAATAGTACCAGAATTAGCGCTCGAAACATGGAATAGTAGTTTTTATAAAAAATAATGATGCATTATAAATTAGCAACAGCACCGGGCTTTTGACCAGATGCGATTATCCCTGATATGATTAACGATAAATAATCAGTTATTCAGGAGATCCATTCTGGACCCAGCAAGTCAGCAATTGAATCTGACTTTCCGGAAGTTTGCCACTATCATTCGGCATCTTGGGATAACCTTTTTTGTATTGGATAGTACCAAGGAACCGGACTTCCTGACTAACAATACTGGCACGCAAATAATTGCTGAGGTTGATGCCTTCTTGCTGGGTGATTGCATCATGGCATCCTGATTTGGCACAAGAAACATCCAATATCGGCTTGATGTCAACACTATAAGATGGAGTAATACCTGTACAATCGATCATATCTAAATCTTCCTTTTCACAGGCAGTGATGATAAGAATGAGGCTAAATAAAATCGTGCAGGAGATTGATCTGAGGCTAAAAACCTTTTAGAATGCATCACAAGTGAAACATAAGTTTGAAATCGGACGGATGTAACGTCAAAAGGAGACTTGAGGTATGTAAACAGTAAAGAAACAAATAATGTTATCATGTCGTTAAATACGCCGCCGCTGTATAAGTTTTGCCGGCGGGATATGTTATAAGCCTGTACCTTGTTATCAAATAAAATGTCGGGTTTTGCCCGCTGCAAATGAAGTTATCGAATATGAGAATATGGATCATTGCTGCCCTGACGGGTATCCTTGCCTATGTTGGCTTTGCTTTTTATCAAAAACCAGAAGATAATGGGGATAAGGAGCAATTAATTTTAAGAGCTGTTCTGGAGTTAATGACACGCTATCATTTCCAGGAAGTGCCTATGGATGATAATTTTTCACATAAACTTTATAATACCTATCTGGAACGCCTTGATGGTATGAAAAGGTTTTTGACCATTGGAGACCTGGACCTACTGGACGACTATGAAGACAGCCTGGATAATGCTATTCAGGATTTCAACCTTCGCTTTTTTGACCTGTCTTATGACCGTATCAATAAAGGAGTCGAAAAAACACGTAAATGGTATCCGGATATCCTAAGTCAACCCTTTGATTTCACCATCAAAGATGCCATTGAAACAGACGGTGATAAAAGAGGATGGGCGAAAGATGACGCTGAGCTAAAACGATTTTGGCATTCCTATCTGAAATATGAAACACTCACTCGCCTTTCAGATAAAATTAAAGATCAGGAATTTTTAACAGAAGAACCTGAAGGTGGTTATAAATCCGTAGCTGAGTTAGAAGCAGAATCACGTGTAGATGTGAAAGAAGTTTTTGATGAATGGTATGATCGTTTAGATAAAGTCCGCCGATCAGATCGTTTCGAAATGTATCTCAACAGTATCACCAATGTATTTGATCCACACTCGGATTATTTCAATCCTAAAGAGAAAGAAGATTTCGACATTAATATGTCAGGTCGTCTGGAAGGTATTGGTGCCAGACTTCAGATGGATGGAGATTTTACAAAAGTGGTTTTGATCATTCCGGGAGGTCCAGCATGGAAACAAAAAGAACTTGAAGTAGATGACAAGATTTTCAAGGTGCAGCAGGAAAAGGAAACCGAACCTGTCGATGTTACCGGATGGCTTGTTGATGAGGTGGTTGGTCTTATTCGTGGACCAAAGGGCACCAAGGTTACTTTGACAGTGAAGAAAAATGATGGCTCTGTTCGGGAGATATCCATCGTGCGGGATGAGGTTGTTCTGGATGAGGGTTTTGCAAAATCAGCCGTTATCGAACTTGAAGGTGAAATTGGAAGCATAGGTTATATTACCCTGCCTAAATTCTATGCCGATTTTGAAAATCCAGATGGAAGAAGTTGTGCAGAGGATGTTGCAATCGAAGTTCAAAAATTAAAAGATGCAGGCGTCAAAGGCATTATTCTTGACCTGCGTAACAATAGTGGTGGCTCACTTAATGATGTAGTCACTATGTCCGGCCTCTTTATTGAATCCGGTCCGATCGTTCAGGTGAAAGGACGTGATATGCCACCTAAATTATTGAAGGATGATGATGATAAAGTCCTGTATTCAGGTCCGCTGATTGTCATGGTCAATACACAAAGTGCCAGCGCATCTGAGATCCTTGCTGCAGCACTTCAGGATTATGGACGCGCAGTCATTGTAGGTAGTCAATCTACTTTTGGCAAAGGAACTGTTCAGCGTTTCTTTGATCTTGATAAAGCCATTACCGGATTTGAAGAGCTTAAACCTTTAGGTGATGTCAAACTCACACTACAAAAATTCTATCGTGTCAATGGAGGCAGTACACAATTAAAAGGAGTGATTCCTGATATCAATCTTCCTGATAATCAGCAATACATAGCTGCAGGTGAAAAGGAACTTGATTATCCAATGGAATGGACAGAGATCAGCCCTGTTCCTTACAGCCAGGATATTGTCAAGCTTAACAGCATGTCTGACCTTAAAAGCAGGAGCGAGACCCGTATCAAGGCATCTTCTCAGTTTGAAAAAGTAATTGCCAATGCATTACGAATTAAAGAATCACGCGATGAAACGCTGGTTCCATTACAATTGGATGAGTACCGTGTACTTGACAAAGATCGTGAGGCAGAATCACAGGCATTTAAAAAAGCATTCGGTTCTATTTCAGGTCTCAAATCGCATAACCTGGAGCCGGATATGGCAATTATTCAGACGGATTCATCACGTATCAGCCGCAACCAGGCATGGATGGAATCACTGGGAAAAGACATCTATATTGAAGAAACATTGCACATCATGAAAGATCTGACAGCGATTAATCATAGAAGCTAGCGTTAGTAGTTTAGCAATAACTAAAAGAAAAATTATTGAAATAGCTTGGTGATTACCAGGCCATTTTTCTTTTCCCTGAAAGTTGATATAGCAGCACTTCATTCAAAATAGGGTGAAATTTTAAAGATGGCCTTTGTCGAAAGCCGCGGGTTATCTTTGCGCCCTCATGAATTATATCACGCTCGAATCGGTCTCAAAGTCCTTTGGTGAAAAAATGCTGCTGGACAAAATCGATCTTCGGGTCAATAGGGGAGATAAAATTGCGCTAATTGCCCAGAATGGCTCTGGCAAGACTACTATGATGAAGATCATGAGCGGTACGGTAGCAGCTGAAGGAGAACATGCGAAGGTGATCACCTCTCTAGGTGTGCGTATTGGATACCTCGATCAGGAGCCAGAATTGGATCCGGATCACACGATCCTGGAAACATTGATGGAGATTAATCTTCCTGAAATTAAAGCATGGGCGGACCATCATCAGGCGGGATTAAAAGGTGATGAAACTGCTTTGCATGCCGCGGCTATTAAAATGGATGATTATCACGCCTGGGATGTGGAATCCAATATGATGCAACTCCTTCATCAACTGCACCTCGAAGATCCTAATAAACTTGTAAAGCATCTTTCGGGTGGGCAAAAGAAACGATTGGCTTTGGCACATATAATCTTGTCAAGGCCTGATGTATTGATTCTCGATGAGCCTACCAATCATCTTGATATGTCAATGGTCGAATGGCTGGAAGAATATTTGCAACTTCCTGACAAAACATTTTTGACAGTTACACACGACCGTTATTTTCTTGATCGTGTATGTAATCAAATACTTGAACTGGACAAAGGAAGTATCCGAACTTTTCAGGGTAACTACTCTGACTACCTCGAGAAAAAAGCGCTGATTTCAGAGACCATGCAATCCATGCAGGAGAAAGCAAAACAGCTAATGAAGAAAGAGCTGGAATGGATTCGTCGTATGCCGAAAGCGCGCACAACGAAGAATAAAGCTCGTGTAGATAATTTTGAAAATGTCAAAGCATCTGCAGCACGTGTCATCTATCAGGATTCCGTCAAGATGGAAATTGATATGAACCGGCTTGGTTCAAAAATATTAGAGTGCCACAACCTCGGATTTTATTTTGAGGAAGGAAAGTGGCTCATTAAAAATTTCGATTATAAATTCAGCAACCAGGATCGCATTGGATTGATTGGCCCAAATGGTTCAGGAAAAAGTACATTCATTTCCCTGCTCACCGGCGAAATAGCACCCAAGGCTGGTAAAATTGTTCATGGAGAAACTTTGCGTATTGGCCACATGAAGCAGGATGGATTGTATGTCCCTGCAGATAAACGCATTATTGATATTGTCCGTGATATTGCAGATTATATTCCTTTAAAAGGAGGTGGTAAAATCACTGCTGAGCAATTACTGGAAAGGTTTTTATTTCTGAGACCACAGCAGCAGGTTTACTATTCACAAATAAGTGGCGGAGAGCGAAGGAGATTATATCTGCTGACGATCCTTATGGCTAATCCAAACATGCTGATCCTTGATGAGCCTACTAATGATCTTGATATTCTTACACTTAATGTACTGGAAGATTTTCTGATGGATTACCCCGGTGTAGTAATCCTTGCATCTCACGATCGATATATGCTAGACAAACTGGCAGATCATATTTTTGTATTGGAAGGAAATGGAGCTATCAAAGATTATCCGGGTGGTTATACTGCTTACAGTGTGTGGAGTGAAAATAAAACACAGGATGACAATCCGGTCATAAGATCTCCGGATGTACCAGTATCCACATCTATTGATAGACAGGAAGTTCGTAAATCATTGCGCAGAGTGGAGAAATCTCTTGAGCAGTCTACCGACCAAAAAAAGAATCTTGAAGAAAAGTTTTTGCATCCCGATCCTCCATTGCAGGATCTTCAACGCTGGGATCAGGAACTTAAGGAAACTATTGTCAAAATACAGGACCTTGAATTGCAGTGGATGGAACTGGCTGAGCAATTGGAATCACTCTAAGACTTAATTCCTGCTTCAGCATCAGGAATGTACAGCTGATTGATATCCTTAATAAATTTTTCTGCCGCTTCGTACATCTTGTCCTGATACCATCGAAAAAAAGTTAGGTACTTTTGTAGATTCCTGTCGAGTTACATAGATCTGAGTATAAAGACACAGCACTGAAAAGAGAAATCACTTCCCATGATTTTGTTCTTGTGTAAGCTACTGTAGAAGCTTTCAACAACCTGGAAAAGGATGGGTCATTTTGATGCTGAATGATGGGATGAACCAAGTGCGATGTATATAGTTAGACGCAAATGTAAATCTTCATATGGAGGTGAAGAAGGAGGAGATATGCTGGTTAGGAAAATTTAAAGCGGGATATACACATTGAATCTGGCCCCATCATTAAGCTTCCCAATGGCAGTGATAACACCATTATGGTTTTCAACAATTTTCTTGACGATGGCCAGGCCTATTCCGGTACCTGAGTATTCCGTCTTGCCATGTAATCGCTGGAAAACTTCAAAAATTTTATCCCGGTATTCAGGCTCGAATCCTATACCATTGTCAATAAAAGAAAGGTGACAATAATTACGAGGTTCAAGAACCACTTCCTCAACAGCTTCACCGTGAACAACCTCGCATGTTATTTTTATATGTGGAGGATGATCTTCTTTTGCAAATTTGATGGAATTACCGATAAGGTTATATACCATTTGGCGAAATTGAAATGGGATTATATCGCAATCCTGCATGTTGCCGGTTTCAATGATTCCCTTTTTCTCCAGCAGGATTTCCTGGTAGTCCAGTTTTACTTCTTCAATAATCGTATGCAGATTTGTCCTTTCAAATTTTCGTTCTTGTGTATTGGTACGTGAATAGGCCAACAAATCCTGAATTAGGATTTGCATACGGTTGGCTGCTTCCTGCATTCGGCCGAAATAATCTTTAGCCATCACCGATAGATGCTGATGTTCTTTTTCTAGCAATCGGGATGCAAAGGTTTGAATTTTTCTTAATGGCTCTTGAAGGTCGTGGCTGGACACATACGCGAAAGAATGTAATTCATTATTTATAGCCTTGAGGTCCTGGTTTTTTTGTTCCAATTCTTGTGTTCGCTCCTTTACCTGGCGTTCAAGTTCAGTTGTGAAAGTTTTTTGAGCTTGTATATTAGTACTTGTGCCTACCCACATTTGTATGTTCCCATCCATATCC